>NZ_JBISBU010000034.1:0-56300 GCF_044385805.1 Haloferula sp. A504 | reverse complement strand
CTTTAAGCTCCCTCCATTCCCTTCTCCCCCCGCACCCGCCTCAACGCGCGCGTCACTTTTCCCTCCACCCCCATCCCCAGGCGCTCTGCCACCCATGCATTGCGCACTCCGGTCCGCCACCGGATCAGCGCCGCCAATACAGCCTTCTCATCCAACCAGCGGCCCCGCCCCACCAGGTCCCCCGCCTTTACCGGCAACCCTATCCACTCGAGCCCCGCCTTCGCCAGGCGCTCCGCCTCCGCCGCATCGTGCGCACGAGCCGCCGCTCCCCGCAGGCTCCCTTTCTCGGTGCCTCTCCGCCACTTCCGGCCTCAGCATCGCCAGCACCTTCTCGCCAAAACTCTCCTCTCCCAGATACCAACCGCGGCGCAAGGCTTTCAGTGCGGTTGGTCTCGGGGAGGCGATCAATAGGCCTTCTGCACCTCGACCCCCTTGCCGCCCTTGCCGCGGCGGAGCGATTCCCAGCCGTCGATGTTGCTGCGCTGCATCGTGCTGTTGTCCATGTTCAGGTTGTTGAGGAAATCCTGCTGCCGTAGCTGCTGCAGTTCCTGTTGAGGCTGCGGTGCCGCCTGATTGGGTGTGTCCGGAGCCCCGAGGTGGGTGGTGCCGCGGTAGAAGGCGTAGCGGCCTTCCTGGCGCGCGATCACTGTCGCCCGACCCTGCAGGCCCTCGGCGACGAAGATGCCCCGCAGGTCGGTCTCGCCGCTCTTGAACTCGCTGTCGCTCGAACCGATCGCCTTGACGTGCACGTCGGCCTGGTAGCCTTCATCGACCGTGTCGCGCACGTTCACCCGCAGCGACCCGGCGGCCGGTGACTCCTGGATCTCGAGCCGCAGTGGCGTCACCAGCACCATGCCGCTGGTGAAGAGGTTGTCGCCCCGGCAGATGACCAGGTAGGCGCCCTCCTCCTCGAGCGGCAGGGTCACCTTCTTCTCGAGATCGCGGTAGTCCTTGCCGTCGCCCAACTCCACGGTGAGCTCGCTTTCGGGCGCGATGCCGGCGAGGTGTACCTGGGTGATCTTCGACAGGTTCTTCTCGCGCAGGTAGAGCTTCATCAGGTCCACCTTGTAGACCTGCAGGTAGGCTTCCTTGATGTTCCGGTAGCTCAGGTCGAGCACGACTTCCTCTCCCGGCTTGAAGGTGGTCACCTCCTCGAGGCCGATCTTCTCTTCCTCGAAGTATTCGATCGCCGCCCCCGCGTCCGGGTAGAGCCCCTCGACCTTCTCATACCACTCGATCGCCTTGCCCGGCGCCCCCTGGGCGTGGTGGATCTGCGCGGTGATGTATCGGGCGTAGTCCCGGTCCTTGCTCTTGCCCTCCGTCACCGGCGCCGCCGAGGCAAGCGCCTCGTCGTAGTGAAGCTGCCAGAAGTGACCGAGCGCGGCCATGTACTGGAAGCTGCTGACGAAGTCACTCTTCGGGTAGCGCTTCTGGAAGCGTTCCGCGACCGTCACGACCGTTTCGTAGTCCTTCAGGGCAAAGAAGGCGTTGGCCATGCTGAAGGCCGCGTCGTCCACCAGCGGATCCTCGGGGTAGAGGGTCTGGAAGCGGTCGAGCAGCGCCAGCGAACGCTTGAGCAGACCGACCCGGTCGAACTCCTCGCTTTTCTCTTCCTCACCCAAGCGGCGGCGACGGCGATCCTGCTCGGCCTTCAGCTCATGGGCCTTCGGCGCCTTTTCATAGAGCTGCTGGGAAAGGGCGAAGTAGGAGGAAACCACCTGGGAGGTGTCCGGATACTCGCGCCAGATGTCCTCCATGTAGTCGATCCCTCCAAGGAACTGCCCCTGGTCCTCCAGCACCGCCGAGAGGCTGGCATCGTTGATGAAGCTGGAGTCGATCGTCGCGCGGAAGACGAGCCAGGCCCGCTCGTGCTCACCGATCAGGCGGTAGGCCTTGCCCACCGCCAGGATCTTGTCGAAGGGGATGGTCAGGTCCGGATGCCGCTCGCGGAGGATCTCGAACATTTCGACCACCTGGTCGGCGTCGAAGTATTCCTCCATCGTGTAGATCCACAGCAGCATGCGGGCGAGGTCGCGCTCGTAGTGGCTGCGATGCTTCTCGAATAGGAGCGTCAGATGCTTGAGGGCAACCTCGTGATTGCCATCGTTGAAGTTGAGACCGGCCAACTCGAAGTGTTCATGGCGATTCATGTTGTAGGGATCGTCGCTCTTCTCCCCGGGCCCGAGCACGGTGATCTCGCGCGGCTTGCCGAGCGTCATCCGCCCGCGGTTGTAGAGGTCGTGAATGATCGCTGGCAGCACCCGGTAGGTCCCCGGCGCGTAGGCGACGAGCTCGTAGGAAAGGTCACCGATCGCCTGACCCGGGCTGTAGTAGAGCGTGATCATCCCGTCGCCGATCTCGTGATGCGGCACGCTGCCAGACAGCGAGCCATCGACGAGCAGCATCCCGGCCGGCAGGAACTCCCGGCGGATGCGGTACTGGCGGCGGGCATCGCTGTAGGAATTGCTGACCGTGGAGGTCACCCGGATCTTCTGGCCCATCTCGACCTTGGTGACGGGTGAGGTGCTGAGCGAACCCAGCGGCACCCCCCGGTAGGAAAGGCGGTCATGGAAGAAGCCCCCGCCCGTGAACCGCAGTTGGTGCCCCCAGCTGTCCGGATTCTTCATGTCGGCGGAGAACCCGGTCAGGATCGCGCCATAGTGATAACGGCCCGGCCCCTTCTTCTCGAAGCGCACGACGTTCGTCCCGTCGACCAGCGCCTTTGGCGGCACCGGAATGCGCGTGTTCCGCACGATGTCGCCGCTCTTCAGCGAGGCAACCTTGCGTCCGTTGACGAGGACATCGATATCGAAGTCCGTCTGTTCCGCCTGGTTGCGCCCGTGATAGGCGGCGAGCGCCGCCACCGCGGGTCCCAGCGCGCCGGGTGCGTGGTGCGGAAAACACCCCTGGTTGCGCAGGAGCAGGTTGGCCGCCTGCTCGGCGAGCGGCGAGTCCGGCTTCACCCCGGCGAATGCCAGCAGGGCCAGCGCGGTGGTCGCGTTGCGGTCCTGGAGCACGGTGTGGCCGTGGCCGGCCCACCACGCGATCTTCGGCCGCCGGTCCCCCTCCTCGAACTCGACCTTCTGTTCCAGCAAATCCACCAGGTCGCTGGCGAAGTCGTCGCGCTTGAGGTTGATCATCGCCACCGCCGTGTGGGCGAGGGCGCTGTTGGAAAGCGAGGCCCGCTCGCGATAGATCCGGTTAAGGTGCGCAAAGTCGGCCTTCCCGGTCACCGACAGCGCCTGCAGGATCACCGCCTTGTTGTCGTTGTCCTTGGTGCCGAGTGAACTGAAGCGGTTTGCAAGGTAAGCCTCGGTCTTGCCGAGCACGTCGGGCTGCATCGGCGTCCCGGCGGCGTGCGCCCGGGCCAGCGCCCAGTAGCTGCGGCAGGTCAGGTAGAGGTCGGTCGATCCGCACCACTGCCAGTGGCCGTCGTCCTGCTGGGTCGCGGTCAGCGACGCCACCAGCGTCCGCACCCGTTCGCGAAGCATCCGGATCGCGTCCTCCCGGCCATCGCGGGCGACGGCGTAGTCGAGCGCCGCCACCGCGGCCAGCAGGTCGTCCGCCTGACCCGACGACCCCGCGGTGTGCAGGGCGAAATCCACCAGCGCCTGCTCGAGCGAGGGACTCAGGGTGAGCTCCATCTCGCGCCAGCTGTATTCGCGCTGGTCGGAAAGCTCGAGGATCGCGCTCGCATTGCCCGACGACACCCCGCCGTCCGAAACCGCAAACTCCATGCCCCAGGGCCGCAGCGGCATGTCGATCTCCAGCGTGTCGGCATGCTTGCCGGTCGCGGACGACGCGGTCAGCGTCACCCGTTTCGCCAGCGGGATTTCGAGTTCCTCGAAGACACATTCGGTGACCGAGTTGGCCTTGATCCCGACCTTGCGGCGGCTGACGAAGGGCGGTTCGGCCCCGACTTCGAGCTTCACCTCGATCTCACCCGCGAAGTTCGTCAGGTTGTGAACCTTGGCGAGGAACCGCATGCGGTCGCCCTCCTGGACGATCGTCGGCGTCTTGAGTTCGAGGAAGAAATCCTTGCGGGTGATCAGGTCTGCGGTGGCCTGGCCGACCAGCGTTTCGCGGGTGCAGCCGCGGGCGGTGAGGCGCCACTGGGTGGTGCTCTCCGGCAGCGGCAGGGTCACGGTGGCCTCGCCCTCCTCGTCGGTCACGATCGGCGACAGCCACCGCGAGGCATTCATGACGTCCTTGCGCGGCTGCGGCGCTCCCGCCGGTTTGCCATCGACCACCTTGGCTTCTCCAGAGGCGCCCGACTCCGCCAGACGCTGCTCCGCCCTCGACATTGGCCTTGGCGCCGTCGGCTCGTTGGCAACCATGCCACCCAAGGACTGGCCGGCTGGCATCTGGTCCTTCAAGGCCTCGATATCCAGGCCCATTGGGGCGGCTCCCTGGCCGTAGGTGGCGCGATTCATCTCCGCCAGCTCGGCGAGCTGGGCCTCCTCGCGCTTCCTGCGTTCGAGGCGTTCCTCTTCCTCGAGGATGGTCTTGAGCACCGGACGGGTGAGGCCGGTGTAGCCGAAACCACAGGTCGACCCGAGATCGAAGCCCGCATGGCGGCGGGCGCCGGACTGGAAGAACTCGAGGATGGGCGGCACCCGCTCGGGATAGAGGGCGTAGAGCGCCTCGTTTACCAAGGCGAGGCTCAGCTCGGCCTGCACCGGCTTGCCGTTGTGGTCGGTGACGACCAGCTCGACCTCACCGTCCGCTCCGGGCGCCTCGACGGCGCGACGGGGTTTCACCGTCACCCGCAGTTCCCGCTCGACGGTCAGGTCCTTGTGCGCGGCGCGCAGCTCACGGCCGTCGATGGCAGCGACCGCGATGCGGAAGTTCGGGTAGTGCGCGTGGTCGGGCACCAGGTCGACCGGATTGAAGCCCGGCTTCAGCGTCAGCACCTCGTGCGAAATGACCTCCTCGCCCTCGATCGTCAGCAGCGCGAGGACCTCATCCAACCTCGAGTGAAGCCGGATCGGCAGCTTCGACCCGACCTGCCCGGTATCGCTGTCGGTAAAGAAGCGGAGTTTCACCGCATCCTCGTCGTCCGAGATGCGGATGCCGGCCTGCCCGGACACGAGTTGCTCGAAGCGGTCCATTCCCGAAACGCGCAGCAGGTAGCTTCCGCCCTTCTTCAGGGTCAGCTGTTGGGTCGCCCGCCCGGTTTTCGGATCGGTCTCCACGGTGTGTTCCTCGACCGTGACCTCCGCCGCCGGCAGGCTGCCGCGGTCGATCCACGGCACCTGCGAGAGGATCCGGTCCGGTTTCGGCACCTCGCGCCGGAGTACGGTGAGCGTGAGCTTGCGCCCAACCGGCTCGCCATCCGCCCCGATGGTCTCCAGCGCCACATCGAAGGGCTCGCCGGCGAGGGCCACCTCCTGCGAGGGCTTGACCTTCACGCTGAACCCGAGCTCGGCCAGGAACACCTGGTCGACGGCTGCGACATTGTACTGCTTGGCGTGGGCGGTGAACTCCAGCGCACGGCCCGGGAGGAAACCGGAGGGATCGAACTCGATCCCGATCTCGCCCTTGTCATCGGCCCGGCCCGAGTAGCTGCGACCGTCCGGCAGGGTGTAGTCGATCATCTCGCCGGCCGCCGGGGTGCCCCAGTAGTAGCTCGCCTTCAGTCGGCCCCGCACCATCTCGCCGCGGAAGATCACCGGCTCCTTGAAGTCGAAGGCCAGCCTGACCTTTTCCAGCTTGTAGCGCTGGACGGCGAAGGTGCCGTTGCATCCGCCGAACGATCCGCCCGTGTGATTGCGGAGCCTGACGTTAATCGTGTAGTCTCCGAGGGGTGCCTGGGAGTCGATCTTCAGCGAGGCATCGAGCGCCCCGAATTCCGAGAGCTTGCAGTGCTCCCGGGTGAGCATCCGGCCCTTGGGATCGAACACCACGACGTCGAAGCTCTTCTCCCTGGGGACGATGTAGCTGCCATCCTCCACATCGCGCAGGATCGCGCGGATGTTCACGGTTTCCCCCGGTCGGTAGGTGGGCTTCTCGGTGTGGACATAGCCACGGGCGCTGAGTCCGGAACTGAGCTGCAGATTGCTCAGGTCGAGGTTGTAGGAGGCGATCCCCTGCTCGCTCGAGGCGAAGATGCGGACGCTGTTTCCGTCCTTCAGCCGTTCCTCGAACTTGCCGCGGAAGACCCCGTCCTTGCCGGTCTTGCCGGTGCCGAAAACCTCCCCGCCGTCGCTGGCGATCACCGACACCCCGGCGGCCGGCTGGTTGGTCAGGCGATTCTGCGCGAAGACCAGCACCTCGCGGCGGCTGGTCTTGGTGATGATGTCGATGTCCGAGCGGATCACCAGGGTGGTCGCCTCGAAATCCTCCTCGGTCACCTTGATCACGCACACGCCCGGCTTGCCCTTCTCGAAGGGGATCTTGATCCGCTGGGTGGTCGGCTTGAACTTCTCGTAGTCCGGCACCTCGACTTCCCAGGTCTTGTCCGGCTGAATCAGGTCGACGTCGAGACCGTCGATGCCCTCGATGCCGTGGGTCTTGCGGAAGTAGGCCTCGAGATTGAGGAAATACTGGCTGAGGGTCAGCTTGGGCGCATTGCGCGAGGTCACCTCGATGAAGACGTCCTCGTTGGTGCGGAAGGTCCGCTCGGTGCGCGCGCTGAGCGAGTGCGCGGTGAGCTGGGCGAAACGCTGGCTGGCCTGGCCGGACCATGAACCCCAGTTCAGGCGCTGGTAGGTCGCGAGCGCCTGCTCGAGTTCACCCAGCTTCTCCTCCTGCACCTGGCCGATGCGGTAGAGGGCGAGCGACGACTCCTCGGTGTTCGGATACTTGCTGACGAGCTTCTCCCATTCCTCGACGGCCTTCCGGTAGTGCCCGGCAATCTTCTCCCGGGTTTCCTCGTCGGGATCTTCCATGGACTCCTCGAGCTCGACCGCCTGCGCGTGCTGGATCTGCCCGAGCGTGAAGAGGATCTGACGCGCCCGCGGGTCGAGGGGATGATCCTGCAGGAACTTGTCGAAATGCCCACCCGCCACGTCGTAGTCCTTGGCGGCGACCGCATCGATGCCGATCTGGAACTGCGCGTTGATGATGCCCGACTGGCACTGCGACCACTGCGCGCCGTTGGGGAAGCGGGCGATGTACTCCCGCCACTGCCGGATGGCGGCCTCGTAGTCCTTCTGCCGGAAGCGCAATTCACCGATCATGAAGACCGCTTCGCGAGTCCAGTTCTCGAAGGTCTCGCTGCAGGAGACGCCCGTCTTGATTTCAGGATCAATCTCACCATCCTCCGGGACGAAGGTGAAATTCGCCCCGGTGGCGAAGTCCTGGTAGGCGGCGATCGCATCGTCGGTCCGACCGAAATTCCGGTAGGTCAGCGCGATCAGCCGCGAGGTGTCGGTCGCGCGCGGATGCTTCGGATGGCGCTTGAGGAAATCACGCGCTTCGAGGATCGCCTGGTCGAGCTCGCCGGGGGCCGGATGAGGCAGGTTGTAGGAACGGACCAGCAGCCAGTGGGTGTCGGACTTCAGCGCCTGGTCCTTCCCGCCGAGCAGGTCGATCAGGTCCTCCGCATTCTGTCGGGCCATCTGCAACTTGGGCAGGTGGGGACTCGGGTCGTCCGGGACCTGGAGCGCCTGATGGCGCATGCCGGCGACGACGACGATGCTCTGGCCGCTTTGGGCGAGCTGCACGTCGGCGAGGTGGAAGCGGGCCTCCTTGAAGTGCTTCCCGGCTGGGAGCGGATTCTCGCGCAGTTGGCCGCGCAGCCGCTCCGGACTGCCGACCGGCCCCGCCCAATTCGGATCGAACTCCTTGAGGTAGGCGCGGAACTCGGCCTCGGCCTGCGGCCAGTTCTGAAGCTCCTGGTGACTGCAGGCGATCTTGAACTGCACCTCGTCCTTCAACGCGCGGCCGATTTCGAGCCCGAGTGCATGGGTGTAGAGCTGCAGCGCCTTCGCGTAGTCGGCGGGCGGCGCATCGAGTTCGTCCTGCTCCGGTTGCCGGCCCAGCTCATCGGCGAACTCCACCAGGATCCGCGCCAGTCCTTGCTTCCGATCCGACGAGAAGAGCCGGTTCGCCTCCGCCTCATAGATCTTCTCCGCCTCCTCGAATTTCTTCTGCGCGACCAACGCCCGGCTCTTGAGATAGAGCGCCTTGCGCTTCCACTCGCTCTTCGGGTGCCGGTCGAGAAGCTCGTCGCAGGCTTCCACCGCGAGCCCGTGCCGGCCGCTCAACTCGAGAGCAAGGGCCTTGAGATAGCGGGCGTAGTCAGCCTGCTTCGCGTCCCCGGCTTTCAGATGACTTTCAATCAACTCGACCGCCTTCGGAAAGTCTTTCGCCTTCAGGGCCCGCTCGGCCGGGAGCAGAGGGTTGGCGGCAAATGCCGGAGACAGGAGAACCAGAGCGAGGGCAAGGAGCAGTTTCATGGTTGGATGAGGCTAGGGGAAAGGCCACGGGCGGTGTGTAAGGCCTATGTAAAGAATCGCCCCGCAGGAAGGACTCCGTCCGTTCCTTCATCCTGAATGACCCCTTGGACGGTGATTCCTTGGAAATTCGTCGGAATCGGCCGTCCTCCGGCGGCCGCCTACCACTCGACCCCCACCCCTTCCTCGGGGAACAGGATGTGTTTGCTGAGGCCGAGACGGTCGGCTTCCTGCAGCAATCGATCGACCGCCTCGCCAGCACCCTCAGTCAATCCGCCGCCGGAGCTTCTCCAAGTCGAGGAGATCCTGATCGCGGCCAGCCCGCTGCTTCGCCAAGATCAGATCATCAAGGCCGAGAAACGGGACCTCAATCCCTCCGATCCGGACCGCCTCGCGACGAGTCCAGCAGCCCGGAAACTCAAGCCCGGGAACACTGGTCAGCAAATCGACTCGGACCGGTGGCACCCCGATCTGGAACATCACCCCCGGCTGGCTGAAATCACCGACATCCATGTGGCTCAGCCAAGCGCCGAACTTCAACATGGCCTCACGCAGGCGAGCCGCGTTATCCGGATCCGGTTCGATCCACAGGTCGAGATCCTTCGTGAATCTCGGCTCGCTGTGATACATCACCGCGTAGCCCCAACGACCAGTAACCTAACCTGGAAACGGAACAGCTCGGCCAGCAGTTCTTTGAAGTCGAAGTTCATCGACTGGTAGCCCTTTCATGGACCAGGCGGTCTCGACCATGTCCCAAGCCGCCGAAAACCGGACTTCGGGGGATTGCGCCTGCCAGAACGCGAGATCGAACTCGCCGTCGTCCTCCTCGACGCCAAGCTTGCGGGACCAAACTCGGCCACGCTGGGTCTGGTCCACTAGAATCGAACCACTCATGCGCGCAGGATACCTCCCGGCGAGGACAGAACAAGCCCGTTGAAGGAAGACATGCACGGCGAGACCGAATGACCCAATCCAGACGCCCATTCTCAAATTCAACACCGGCTCACCACTCGATCCCCACCCCTTCCTCGGGGATCAGGATGTGCTTGCTGATGCCAAGGCGGTCGGCTTCCTGCAGCAAGCGGTCCACTGCCTCCCCGGGCTCCTCGTTGCCGAGCGGAAAGGTGTCGTAGTGCATCGGGATCATGATCTTCGCCCCGATTTCGGCGAAGGCGCGGACGGCCTCCTCCGGGTTCATGTGGACGTCGCGGCCGCTGGGCGCGTCGTAGGCCCCGATCGGCATCAGGGCGACGTCGATGGACGGGCAGCGGCGGCCGATTTCGGCGAAGCCGTCGAACCAGGCCGAGTCGCCGCAGTGGAAGACGCTTTTGCCACCGGCCTCGATCAGGTAGCCGCCGTAGTCGCGATGGGTGTCGTGCAGGTAGCGCGCGCCCCAGTGGTGGCTGGGCGTGTGGAGGATGTGGAGTTCGTCGAGTTCCAGTTGCTCCCAAACCTTCATCTCGTGCACCTCCGGAAAGCCGAGCTTGCGGACCAACGAACCGCTTCCCTTCGGCACCACGATCCCGTCGCGCGCCTGCAGCACCTTGAGGCTGGGCTTGTGCAGGTGGTCGAAGTGGGCGTGGGTGACCAGCACCAAGTCGAGTTCCGGAATCCGTTCGATCGGCAGGCCGGGTTCGCGCTGGCGCTTCACGATGCCGTGCCAGCGCGCCCAGTTGGGATCGATGACAATCGTGTGGTCGGCGAACTGGAGGAAGAACCCGGCATGGCCGATCCAGGTCACCCGCACCGCGCCCTCGGCGGGCGGCTCCAGCACCGGGACCTGGATCTCACCATTTCGCCGGCGGAACATGCCGGGCACGATGCGATGGCGGAAAAACTTGTAGTTACGCCGGGGCCAACCCTTCTGCGGAAGGATCCCCGAATAGTGCGCGCTGGCGCGCCCCGGCCTCGCTCGCTTCTTTGCCATGCCCCTACTCCTTCAAGCGCCCGTGGCCGCCGCATACGCCTCGGAAATCCGTTCGGCCCAGTCACGGGCGCGCTCGGCGAAGCCGCGGTCGTCGCCGGCGTAGGAAATGCCGCGCGATACGTTGATCACATCCGGTGCCCTGCGTCCGGCACCGGCGAGCGAGGCGAGGTCCCCGCCCTGGGCCCCGAGTCCCGGGACCAGCAACGGGGCATCCGGCATCTTCGCCAGAACGTCGGCGGCATTGGTGAGCCCGACCACGTAGCCGGTGTCCGTGGCGCGTCCTTCAGCACCGGCACGATCCCCCAGCGCGGTCACCAACTCGAACACCGAACGGCCGTCCGCAAGTTGCTGGCGCTGGAAGTCCGCCGAACCGGCATTGGAGGTCACCGCGAGCAGGTAGACCCCCTTCCCCTCCCAGTTGAGAAAGGGCTCGAGCGAATCGTAGCCGAGGAAGGGGTTGAGCGTGACCGCGTCGACCCCCCAGTGATCAAAGTAACTATGCGCATAGTACTTCTGGGTCTCCCCGATGTCGCTGCGTTTGGCGTCGAGGATCACCGGCACCTCGTCCGGCATCGCCTCCAGCAGTTCGCCGAGGATCTCGATGCCGCGCAGCCCCATCGCCTCGAAGTAAGCCATGTTCGGCTTGAAGGCGGCGGCCTGCTCCCAGGTTTCGTCGACGAGTCGCTTCAGGAAATCCGGCACCGCCCCGATCCCGTCGTCCCCCGGGCGGGGATCGATCCCGACGCAAAGTCTCGATCCCGTGGCGTCGATCCGGGCCTGCAATCGTTCGGCGTAGCGCATGCCCGGAATCTTGCCCCATCGATCGCCCACGGCAAGGGCAAGGGGGCCGAAAGGACCGCGCAAGCCCCCTGGCACGCCGGAGCCTTGGCGTAGGCGGCACTCGCGCTCCCGTCAAAATGCGCGACCGGGGTCGCGCGGCCCTTCAGCCCGGAAGGCGCATCCGCGTCCCGCGAAAGACCTTACGCCCCACCTTTCGCTCCGTCCCCATCAGGAAAGCCAGCAGCCCCCCCTGAAAAACCAGCAGGATCATTTTTCCACCGACCCCCATCTCGAACCATTTTCCAAAACACCCGCAATCCGGATCCATGCCGCGGGCCATCGCCTGGCCGTTGACGAAGAGGAAGATCACGGTAAGCGCAAGCAGCACCCGCACCGCCCCCCGGTGCAGGACGCTGGCGAGCAGGCAGATCCCGGCGAGAAGCTCCAGCCACGGGACGAAATAGCCGACCATCAGGTTCCATGGATCCTGGAGGATGCCGAATTCCGCGACCTGACGGGAGAATGCCGGTGCACCGACGCGAAACAGCTTGTCCCCGCCAATGGCCGCAAACCACACACCGAGCAGCACCCGCAGGCTCAGAATCGTGTACTCGAAGGGTGTCCTAGGCTGCATCAGACCCGACGTTAGGAAATCCAGCCCCCGGCGTCGATGCGAAGAATCGCATGGCAAGAACCGGCTTTTGACGCTACACGAAACCATGGTCCGGTCCTTTCTCCTGCTAGCGCTCGCCGCCACACTGCTCCCGGCTGCGGCCGGGTCGAAACGGCAACCCGCCCAGCCCCGCTACGATCTGCAGGAGGGCGACATCGTCTTCCAGGGAAACCCCGGGGCCCAGAGCGATGCCATCCGCGACGCCACCGGCTCGCCCTTCACCCATTGCGGCGTGGTCTTCAAACACGAGGGACGCTGGATGGTGGTCGAAGCCGTCCAGCCCGTCGGTGCCACGCCGCTCGACCGCTGGATCGCCCGCAGCCTGCCCGACACCTTTCGCGCCTATCGTTTGAAACAGCCGCTCGAGCCGGCATCCGCCGCCAGGGCCCGCGGCTGGGCGGAACGGCAGCTCGGCCTCAACTACGACCTCAAGTTCCGCTGGGACGACGGCGCCCTCTACTGCTCCGAGTTCGTGTGGAAGCTCTATCGACAGGCCGGCGTTGAACTCTGCAAGCAACGCCCGTTCCGCGACTACAACCTCGAGGCCCCCACCGTGAAGGCCATCATCGACCAACGCTACGGCGGACGGCAGAACCTGCCGCTGGACGAGCCGGCCGTCGCTCCCGGCGACCTCGTGAAGTCCCCTCTTCTCGTCGAGGCCCCGCGGCGGGCGGTGAAGAAGCACTAACCCGGATTTCTCACGGGACGTGAGGAATCCGCCCGAAGGGCCGACTTTGTCGGGGTTAGCCCCGATAGGCCCTGCAACACACTGTCTAACAAAAACAATCGCCAGAATCCTCTGTGGTGCCGTAACGGTCCCGACCCGGTCGGGATGCATTTCTCACGCGTGAGAAATGCAGGCTAACACGCCCCCGTTCCTCCACCTTCGTCATTTAGCATTTGTCATTCGTCATTCGAGGCGCAGCCTCGGCCCGTGTCCGTCACCGAACTCCTCCAGCAACTCGTCCGCATTCCCTCGGTCAATCCGGACAACGCCCCCGGCACCGACCGGATCGGGGAGGCGGCGATGGCGGCGTGGCTGAAGGAATGGCTCGAAGGAATCGGCGCGACCGTCGAGCTGGAAGAGATCAAGCCCGGGCGCCCGAATCTGATCGCGACCTTCGCGCCGCGCGACGGTCGCCCGCGCATCCTGCTCGGGCCTCACCTCGACACCGTCGGCGTCGAGGGCATGACCATCGAGCCCTTTTCGGGGGAGATCCGCGACGGCCGCCTCTGGGGGCGTGGCTCCTGCGACACCAAGGGCCCCATGGCCGCGATGCTGTGGGGGCTGCGGGAGCATGCCGAAGCCCTGGCCGATTCGCCGGTCGCCATCGATTTCGTGGCCTTCATGGGCGAGGAATCCGGCCAGTGGGGCTCGCGGGAGTTCGCCCGCCGTCATGCCGCCGACTACGAGTTCGCCATCGTCGGCGAGCCGACCGGTCTCGACATCGTCCATGTGACCAAGGGCTCGCTGTGGGCGACGCTGCGAACCACGGGAAAGGCGACGCATTCGTCCCAACCGGAGAAGGGTGACAACGCGGTGATGAAGATGGCCCGCGCACTCGCCGCCTTGGAAGACCAGCTCGGGACCCGGCTCGCCGGCTTCACCCACCCCGTTCTCGGACACTCGACCCTGAACATCGGCGTGATCCGCGGCGGCAGCCGGCCGAATGTCGTGCCCGACCGCTGCGAGACGGAGATCGACATCCGCACCACACCGTCGCTGGACGACGCGGGCGGGGTTCTTGAGGTCCTCAAGGAAGCGCTGGAGGGCACACCGCTCGAACTCGTCGATCCCCACGACAATCCGCCGATGGAAACCGCGGCGGACCACCCGTGGATCGGGCGGATCCGGTCCGTGCGGGCGGACTCGACGCCGGTGGGAGCCCCCTGGTTCTCCGATGCCGCCCACCTCTCGACCGCCGGGATTCCCTCGGTCTGCATGGGCCCGGGCTCGATCAATCAGGCGCACACCGCCGACGAGTTCATCGAAATCGCCGCCCTTGAGGAAGGTGCCACCTTCTTCACCCGCTTCATACAATCTGCGATCCAGAATCTGAAATCTGAAATCAGATGACCACCGTCCTCGACATCCTCGACAAGGGCACCGCCTACCTCGAGAAGCGCGGGATCGATGATGCACGGCGCAACATGCAGATGCTCGTCGCCCACCAGCTCGGCTGCACCCGCATGGACCTCTACCTGCGCTTCGATGAGCCGATGGAGGAGTCCGACATGGCCCCCCTCCGGGAATCGCTGAAGCAGCGGGGCGACGGGGTCCCGGTGCAGCACCTGGTCGGGTCCGTCGGCTTCCGGCAGCACGAGTTCAAGACCGATGCCCGCGCGCTGATCCCCCGCCCCGAAACCGAGGAACTGGCCGAATGGCTGGCGAAGAACGTCAAACTGCCCGATGACGCCGCGATCCTCGACATGGGAACCGGTAGCGGCTGCCTCGGGCTGTCACTGGCGACCGATTTTCCGGGGGCGAGGGTCACCCTGGCGGATGTTTCCGCCGACGCCCTCGATCTGGCCCGGGAAAACGCGACCTCCATCGGCGCGGCAGAAGTCCGGTTCATCGAGTCCGACCTCTTCAGCGGCATCCCGGGGGACGCATCCTTCGACCTGATCGCCGCCAACCTCCCCTACGTGCCCGAGGGCGAGGAACTGGCGAAGGAGGTCCGCCACGACCCCCCGCTCGCCCTTTTCGGAGGAAAAGACGGATTGGACGTCATCCGCCGCTTCATTCCCGAGGCCAGCGAACGTCTCCGCCCCGGTGGTTGGCTCGCCCTCGAGATCGGCATCGATCAGGCGGCGCAGGTCGAGCGCCTGCTCGGCGACGCCGGACTCACGGACGTCTTGACCCTCAACGACCTCTCTGGCATCCCCCGCTTCCCGATTGCCCGCAAGGCATGAAGGGAGGGCGGACACTCCTGTCCGCCTTTCCAGAACCCGAATCGCGGACAGGAATATCCGCCCTCCTCTTCACCTTCATGGACAAGCTCCTCGTTCACGGCGGCACACCGATCCACGGCGCCATCACCATTTCCGGGTCGAAGAACGCCTCGCTGCCCATCCTCGCGGCGGCACTGCTCACCGACCAGGACGTGGTGATCCGCCGGGTGCCGGACGTCTCCGACACCAACTACATGGTGCAGATCCTCACCGGCCTCGGGGCGGACGTGGAGCGCTTCTCGGGCACCGTGCGCGTGACGGCCGCCGACATTTCCGACACCGCGCCCTACGACATCGTCCGCCGGATGCGCGCGTCGGTGTGCATGATGGGGCCCCTGCTCGCCCGCAAGCGCCGCTGCGTCGTCGCGCTGCCCGGCGGCTGCGTCATCGGCGACCGGCCGATCGACCTGCACATCCGCGGGCTCGAGGCGCTGGGAGCCACCACCGAGTTCGAGGGCGGCAACGTGATCCTTTCCGCCCCCGGCGGGCTCAAGGGCGCGACGGTCGACCTGTGCGGCGAGAACGGGCCGACCGTGCTCGGCACCGACAACGTGATGATGGCCGCCACCCTCGCCGAGGGCACCACCACCATCACCTCCGCCGCCTGCGAACCCGAGGTCGTGGACCTCGCCGACTTCTTGAATTCCATGGGTGCCAGGATCTCCGGTGCCGGCACCTCCACCATCACGATCGAGGGAGTCGGGGAACTTCACGGCACGGTTCACAACGTGATTCCCGACCGGATCGAAGCCGGCACCTTCATGGTCGCCGCCGCCCTGGCCGGCGAGGGTGTGACCCTGCGCCGCGTTCACGAAGGCCACCTGGTGGCGATCACCAGTGCCCTGCGAAAGGCCGGCCACCAGGTCCACTTCAACGACAACGGCGACGCCTGCACCATCCATCGCGGCGACACGCCCATGCCGGCCGAAATTTCCACCGACCCCTACCCGGGCTACCCGACGGACATGCAGGCACAGATGACCGCGCTGTTCGCCACCACGCCGGGCACCAGCAGGGTCACCGACACCATCTTCCCGCAGCGCTTCATGCACTGCGCGGAATTGAAGCGCATGGGCGCCGACATCCACGTCGCCGACGGCCAGGCACAGATCACCGGCGTCAAGAAACTCAGTGGCGCACCGGTGATGGCCAGCGACCTGCGGGCCTCCGCGGCCCTCGTGCTGGCCGCCCTCACCGCCGAGGGCACCACCGAGATCAACCGCCTCTACCACATCGACCGCGGCTACGAGCACATCGACGAGAAACTCGAGGCACTCGGGGCCAACGTGGAGAGGGTGCGGGTGTGAATTTTTGCGGGCGGGGGCTTGCCTCCGCACGCAAAAGAAAAAGCCCGCCACCGAATGGTGACGGACTTGTGGATGAAGGGGCTTGGCGGCTGGAAGCCGCCGCCACGCCTCCGCTTACTTGCCGGCCCGGCGCGCTTCCTCGCGCTTCTTGGCCTCGGCGATCACCTCGTCGGCGATGTTCTTGGGGCACGGGGCATAATGCTCGAACTCCATCGAGAACTGGCCACGACCGGAGGTCATGGTGCGCAGGTCGCCGATGTAGCCGAACATCTCGCTGAGCGGAGCCTGGGCCTTGATGCGGATGCCGGTCGGCGTCGGGTCCTGACCCTGGATCATGCCGCGGCGGCGGTTCAGGTCGCCGATCACGTCGCCGACCTTTTCCTCCGGGCAGAACACGTCGAGCTTCATGATCGGCTCGAGGATCTGGGGTGCGGCCTTCGGCATCGACTGGCGGTAGGCCGCCTTGGCAGCGATCTCGAACGCCACGGCTGAAGAGTCCACCGCGTGGAAGCCGCCGTCCTTCAGCGTGACCTTGAAGTCGAGGCAGGGATAACCGGCAAGCGGGCCGTTCTCGATCGACTGCTCGAAGCCCTTCTGCACCGCCGGAATGTATTCCTTGGGCACGTTGCCGCCGACGACCGACGACTCGAAGATGAAACCCTCGCCCGGCTCGCAGGGCTCGATGGTGTAGTCGATCTTCGCAAACTGACCGGAACCACCCGACTGCTTCTTGTGGGTGTAGCTGTCGCTGATCGGCTTGGTGATCGTTTCCCGATAGGCGACCTGCGGCGCTCCGACCTCGACCTCGACCTTGTGGGTCCGCTTGAGGATGTCGACCTTGATGTCGAGGTGAAGTTCGCCCATGCCCTTGAGGATGGTCTCGCCGGTCTCCTCGTCGGACTCGACGCGGAAGGACGGATCCTCGGCGACCATCTTGCCGATGGCGACGCTCATCTTCTCGGCATTGGCCTTGTCCTTGGCGGACACGGCCATCGAGATCACCGGTTCCGGGAAGACCATCGGCTCCAGCGTGGCGGGATTCTTTTCGTCGCAGAGCGTGTGACCGGTCTGGACGTTCTTAAGGCCGACGATGGCGATGATGTCGCCCGCTTGGGCGGAATCGAGTTCGGTGCGCTGGTCGGCGTGCATCTCCACCATCCGACCGATGCGCTCGGTCTTGCCGGTGAAGCTGTTGAGCACGGTGTCACCCTTCTTGATCTTGCCCGAGTAGATGCGGGTGAAAGTCAGGGCGCCGAAGCGGTCGTCCATGATCTTGAAGGCAAGGCCGCGGAAGGGACCGTCCGGATCGACCACGGCGAACTTGCCGGTCTCGTTGCCCTCGGCGTCGACTTCGGGCTGGGCCGGGACCTCGGTCGGGCTCGGCAGGTAGTCAACCACCGCGTCGAGGACCTGCTGCACCCCCTTGTTCTTGAAGGATGACCCGCAGAAGGTCGGGAAGAAGTCGAGAGCGATGGTGCCCTTGCGGATGCACTTCTTGATGGTGGCGACATCCGGCTCGTTGCCTTCGAGGTAGGCCTCCATCACCTCGTCGTCCTGCTCGACGGCGATCTCGATGAGTTCGTGGCGGTACTGGGCCGCCTTCTCCTTGAGATCCTCGGGGATCTCCTTGACCTCGTAGTTTTCGGGCTGACCCGAGTCGTCCCAGTAGTAGGCCTTCTCCTCGAGCAGGTCGACCACGCCGACGAAATCGCTCTCGGTGCCGATCGGCAGCACCATCACCAGCGGCTTGGCACCGAGGACGTTCTTCACCTGCTCGACCACGCGGTAGAAGTCCGCGCCGATGCGGTCGAGCTTGTTCACATAAATGACGCGCGCGACCTTCGAGTCGTTGGCGTAGCGCCAGTTCGTCTCGGACTGGGGCTCGACGCCGCCGGAACCGCAAAAGACGCCGACGCCTCCGTCGAGCACCTTGAGCGAGCGGTAGACCTCCACGGTGAAGTCGACGTGGCCGGGGGTGTCGATGATGTTGAAGCGGATGGGCTCCTTGGCCCATTGCTGGTCCTTTCCGGGCCAGAAGCAGGTGGTGGCGGCCGACTGGATCGTGATGCCGCGCTCCTGCTCCTGCTCCATGAAGTCGGTCGTGGCTTCCCCGTCGTGGACCTCACCCTGCTTGTGAATCTTACCGGTGAGCTTGAGGATCCGCTCGGTGGTGGTGGTTTTGCCGGCATCGACGTGGGCGAAGATGCCGATGTTGCGGTATTTGCTGAGGTCCGTCATCGGGTCGTTGTTGCTTGATTGTCAGGCGACCAAGTCGCAGGGCGGCGAATTGCTATCCACCTTGGCGGATTTGGCAACACCGGACTGGCGGAAAATCCGCCGCAAGGGTTGCGTCGAACCCGCCCTGAGGCTCAGGATTCCGCCGCCATGTTGCAGAACGGCATCCTGAACCCCCACATCCTCGAGCTCCTCGCCCGAATCCGCCACACCAACACCCTGGTCATCGCCGACTGGGCCTTCCCCTACTGGCCGGAGGTCGAAACCGTCGACATCTCGCTGACCCGCGGCATCCCCACGATTCTCGACGTTCTCGGCCTGATCCGGCCGAACTTCACGATCGGCAAGGTCTGGCAGGCGGAGGAATTTCTGTCCACCAATCCCACCGAGACGCTTCAAGCCTTCGACGGAGCCTTCGAGGGCATCCCGGAGGTCGAGCGGTTGCCCCACCTGGACTTCAAGGCCTTGGTTCCCTCCGCCATCGGCCTGATCCGGACCGGTGACCCGACCGCCTACGGCAACATCATCATCGAATCGGTCTGATGAAATCCGCCGTCACGCTCTGCCGCGTCGCCGAAGCCGCCGCCGGACCCTTCGTCTTCCACGACCCGCTGGACGCGGGCTTTGAAAAGGCCGCCACGCTCGGTTTCGACGCCGTCGAGCTCTTCCTTCCGGGACCCGATGCCGTGGAAATCAGCGAAATCCAGGCCCTGCAGGACCGGCACGGGCTGCCGATCGCCGCGGTCGGCACCGGCGCCGGCATGGTCAAGCATGGCCTGTCCCTCACCGATCCGGACCCGGGAAAACGCGCCGCCGCCCTCGAGTTCATTCTCGCGATGATCGACTTCGGCGGTCCGCTCAAGGCACCCGCGATCCTCGGGTCGATGCAGGGCAAGTGGGGCGGTGATGTGTCCCGCGACCAGGCTCTCGGCTGGCTCGCGGACGCCCTGCGCACGATTGGAGCCGCCTCCGGAAAACACGACGTGCCCTTCATCTACGAACCGCTCAACCGCTACGAAACCAACCTTCTCAACCGCGTCGGCGACGCCGCCGAATGGGTCCGGAGCGAGTCGCTCGACCACATCGTGCTGCTCGCCGACATGTTCCACATGAACATCGAGGAGACCGACCTCGCCGAGGCCATGCGCGCAGGTGGCGATCTCGTCGGCCACGTTCATTACGCCGACTCCAACCGCCATGCCATGGGCTTCGGCCACACCGATCCCGCCCCCTTAGTCGCTGCATTGAAGGAGATCGGCTACCGCGGTTACCTTTCCGCCGAAATTTTCCCGCTGCCCGACGCCGAGGCCGCCGCGGCCCAAACCATCCAATCCATCAAGTCACAGATCTCATGAAGACACGCCCTCTTGGAAACACCGGCATCGATCTCCCCGTCCTCGGCTTTGGCGCCTCGTCGCTGGGCCAGGAATTCCGCCAGGTCCGCCTCGACGAGGCCCTGCAGTCCGTTCACACCGCCCTCGACCTCGGCATCAACCTCATCGACACCTCGCCCTTCTACGGCCGCGGCATGTCGGAGGTGCTGCTCGGTGTGGCCCTGCGCGACGTGCCGCGCGACTCCTACCAGCTCTGCACCAAGCTCGGCCGCTACACCGACCGCCACTTCGACTTCTCGGCAAAGCGGGTCGAGGAATCGATCCACACCTCGCTGCACCGCCTCGGCACCGACCACCTCGACATCCTGCTGCTGCACGACGTCGAGTTTGTGCCCCTGCCCCAGATCTGGGAGGAAACCGTGCCCGCCGTGCTCAAGGCGAAGGAGCAGGGCAAGGTCAAGGCCGTCGGCTTCTCCTGCTACCCTCTCAAGACCTTCCACACCGTGCTCGACCACGTCGAGGACCTGATCGACTGCATCCTGTGCTACAACCGCTACACGCTGCAGAACACGACGCTGGTCGACGACCTGCTGCCGCGGCTCAAGGCCAAGGGTCTGGGCGTGATGAATGCCGGTCCGTTCTCGGCCCGGCTGCTGACCCGCACCGGCCCGCCCGACTGGGTGATGGAACCCGAGGAGGTCAAGCAGGCCGCCCGCGATGCCGCCAAGCTCTGCGACGAGCGCGGCGTGGACCTCGCCCAACTCGCGCTGCAGTTTTCCTGCGAGCACGAGGACCTCGCCACCTGCGTCGCCGGCTCGGCGAACCCCGTCAACGTCCGCAAGTGGGCCGAGTGGCTCGCCGAACCGATCGACCGCGAACTGCTCGACCAGGTCCTCGCGATCTTCGAGCCGGTCAAAAATCTCGGCCACGAGAGCGGGCTGCCTGAAAACAACTGAACGTGGCGGCGGATTGCATCCGCCATGCCGAGCATCCATCACAATTTCATGAACGCCATCGAATTCACCGCACCCGAGACGATCCATGTCATCGACCTGCCCGACGCTCCGGCGCCCGGCCCGGGCGAGGCGACCGTCCGCACCCACCGCATGGGCATCTGCGGAACCGACCTCTCGTGCTACCTCGGCAAGTTCCCCTTTTTCGACTACCCGCGCGTCCCCGGCCATGAACTCGGCATCGAGGTCGTGGCCGTCGGCGAAGGGGTCACGAACGTGAAGCCCGGCGACAAGTGCTCGGTGGAGCCCTATTTCAACGACCCGGAATCCCGCACCTCGAAGGCCGGCCACAGCAACTGCTGTCCCGGCGTGCAGGTCATCGGCGTGCACATGAACGGCGGCCTGCGCCAGGGCACTTACAAGGTGCCGGCGGTCAAGCTGCACCCCGGCAACGACCTCTCCTACGACCAGCTTGCCCTGGTCGAGACACTCGCGATCGGCTACCACGCGGTGGCGCGAGGAAACCCGCAGCCGGGTGAGACCGTCCTGGTCATTGGCGCCGGCCCGATCGGCCTCGCCGCACTGGAGTTCCTCAAGCTCATGGACGGCGTCAACGTGATCGTGATGGACATGGTCCAGGGCCGCCTCGACTTCTGCGCCGGAAACCTGGGCCTCCCGCAGGGCATCCGCTTCGATCCGACGAACTCGCCGCTGCCGGAGCTTGAGGCCCTGACCGGCGGACACCTGGCCGATGTCGTGATCGACGCCACCGGCAGCCCGAAGTCGATGTCGACCTGCTTCGAATACGCCGCCTTCACCGGGCGGGTCGTCTACGTCGGCATCACCACCACCGACCTCCAGTTTCCCCACGCCCCGGTGTTCCACCGGCGCGAGCTGACCCTGCTCGCCTCGCGCAACGCGGTGCCGCACGAATTCACCGCGATCATCGACCTGATCCGCCAGGGCAAGGTCGACACCGACAAGTGGATCACCCACCGCGTCGCATTCGACGAGGTCCCCGCGCGCTTCGCCGACTTCACCGACCCCGCCAC
The DNA here is from genome assembly GCF_044385805.1 of Haloferula sp. A504. Lineage (NCBI taxonomy): Bacteria > Pseudomonadati > Verrucomicrobiota > Verrucomicrobiia > Verrucomicrobiales > Verrucomicrobiaceae > Haloferula > Haloferula sp. A504. The sequence continues at coordinate 34,688 of NZ_JBISBU010000034.1, read as the reverse complement.
CGGCGCGATCAAGGCGGTCATCGAGGTCCGGTAGCTCCGGAGCAATGGAGCGCGGATTTCAGTCCGCCCCGGCGGTCCGGCGAGCCCCGAATGGGCGACGGGTGGATTGAGAGAGTCCTGAGCCTCCCGATTTCACTCGGCCGGCTTCAGGTCGAAGGAGCGCGACACCGTCTCCGCCTTGCCAGGGAAGTTCTCGGGGATCTTCTGGGTTACCTCGCCCGTCGCAGCCCACTCGGTTCCCCTTTGAAAGGTGACGATGAAGCCCACGCACTCGAAGGCCGGGGTGTCGTGACCCAGCGTGGTGTGAAACACCCGCCCCTTGTGGTAGTCGATCACCATCAGCATCGGTTCGTTGCGGCCCTCCTTCTGCAAGGCCGGCGTGTCCGCCGCGGTCGCCAGGATGGTCATGTCCTCCGCCGGTCCGCGCAGCCGTGAATAGCACTCGTCCTTGCCGTGCATCCAGAAGTCCGGCACCCCCTTGGTGACCGGGTGATCAAGATCGCGCATCGTCACCACGAACTCGCTCTGCGGCCCGTGCGTCCCACAGCGCCCCGGCGAATCGTCGCGCACCACCTCGCCTTCGGCATTGTAATAGACATACGGTCCGGATTTCTCGTTCCGACCGCCCCATCCGCCGAGGCCGATCATCCGGTTGAACTCCGGCCAGTCGCCCCACGCGTTGTTGGCGGCGTGGACGACGACCAGGCCGCCGCCCCCGGCCATGTATTTCTCAAAGGACCGCTTGGTCGCCTCCGGCCAACCGGCGGCGTTGAACCCGAAATTGCTGACCACCACATCGTAGCGCGAAAAGTCCGGCGCGAAGTCCGGGTCCGGCTCGGGCTTCTTCGCCCGCTTCGACTCGCCCACCCCGGCCATCGGCAGCCACGCCTCCTCCCGCTCCCATTTCCAGATCGACGCGGTCCGCACGATGTCGACCTCGAAGAGACCGGTGTCCTGCAGATACTCGCGCATCATGATCGTCGACTTCGGCCACACGGCATGGTTGTTCTGGCCGTCCATGATCAGCGCCTGGAGCTTTTCGGCTGCCGAAAGCCCGGAGGCGGAAACCAGGACCAGACACAGCGAGAGGAAGGACGGGGTACATTTCATGATGCCTGTCACTACGCACGACCTCGCCGCATCCTTCCGCCCATGCTTCTCACTCGACCCGGCGGCCGATCCGTCGATGCTGGGCGCGCGTGGCCATTCTCACCATCGACAGGATCACCAAGCGCTTCGACGGGTTCACCGCCGTCGACGGCGTCTCGCTAGAGGTGGCCGGGGGCGAAACGGTCGGTCTGCTGGGCGTCAACGGTGCGGGCAAGACGACGTTGATGAACATGATCCTCGGCCTGATCACGCCGAGCGACGGCTCCATCGAGGCCTTTGGCATGGACCTCGCCCGGCACCGCATCGAGATCCTCAAGCGAACCAACTTCTGCACCACCTACGCGACCCTTCCCGGCAACCTCAAGGTCCACCACAATCTCGAGATCTTCGCCAGCCTCTACGAGGTGAAACAGCCGAAGCGGAAGGTAGCCGAACTCCTCGAACTCCTCGAGATCCCCCACCTCGCGAACAAGGTCACCGGCCAGCTTTCGGCCGGTGAAAGCACCCGGGTGAACCTCGCCAAGGCGCTGCTCAACGATCCCGATCTGCTGCTACTCGACGAACCGACCGCCTCGCTCGATCCCGACATCGCCGACAAGGTGCGCAAGCTGGTCCGCCGCATCCAGCGCGAACGGCATCCGGCGATTCTCTACACCTCGCACAACATGCGGGACATCGAGGAGGTCTGCGACCGGGTGCTGTTCCTCCACGAGGGCCGGATCCTTGCGGAAGGCACCGCTTCGGAGCTGACCCAACGCTTCGCGGGCCGCGATCTCGACGAGGTTTTCATCAAGATCGCCCGCTCGGAAACCACGACGCTCGGGACCCCATCTTGACTTCACTCCCGAGCTCTCCATCATTTGATCACACGACAGGGGTGCCCGCCGACCGCCGGGCCGAGATTTTCCGACGCGCGGAAAAGACCCTCCGAACCTGACGCGGGTTGTGCCGCCGTAGGAAGTCGCCCCGGTTTCTTCCTTTCGGCCGCGCCCTCCGCGCGGCCTTTCCCGTTTCCACGACACGCAACCGAAATTCATGAATCCGCAAGACACGCTCAACCCGGAGACCTCCCACCAGCGCTCCGACTACACCGGAAACTTCGTCGAAGACATCGACAACTCCGAGGAACTCGCCGCCATCGAGAAGGATCCGACGATCTTCCCGAACTCATCCCGGGTTTACGTGAACGGAACGCTGCACGAAGACGTCCGGGTGCCGATGCGGGAAATCCGGCTGGCCGACACCGAACTGCCGGATGGTTCGAAACGTTCGAACGATCCCGTCCGGGTTTACGACTGCTCCGGCCCCTGGGGCGATCCCTGCTTCGAAGGCGACGTGACCCAGGGCCTGCCCGCCCTCCGTGCCGACTGGATTCTCGCCCGCGGCGACGTCGAGGAATACGAGGGCCGCAACGTGAAGCCGGAAGACAACGGCTACCTTTCCGACAGCCACGCCGAGAAGTACAACGAGAACAAGGCGGCGAAGAACAAGCTGAAGGAGTATCCGGGATTGAAGCGCAAGCCGCTTCGGGCATCCGCCGGCCACCCGGTGACCCAGCTCTGGTATGCCCGCCAGGGCATCATCACACCCGAGATGGAGTTCGTCGCGATCCGCGAAAACCTCGGCCGCCGGGAGGAATACAAGACCATCTGCGACCAGTATCCGACCCCTGCCGACGCCTCGCCCGAGGTCCGGGCGCGCATGCAGCAACTCTGCTCGACGCCCGAGGGCTACAACATGCCGCGGCCCTCCGAAATCGAACCGCAACGCCAGGTCGCGCGCAATGCGATGAACCACCAGCACCCGGGCCAGAGCTGGGGCGCTCAGATCCCGGCCTTGATCACGCCGGAGTTCGTCCGCGACGAGGTCGCCCGCGGCCGCGCGATCATCCCCGCCAACATCAACCACCCGGAAAACGAGCCGATGATCATCGGCCGCAACTTCCTGGTGAAGATCAATGCCAACATCGGCAACTCGGCGGTCGCCTCGACCATCGACGAGGAGGTCGAAAAGATGCGCTGGGCCACCAAGTGGGGCGCCGACACGGTGATGGACCTTTCCACCGGGAAGAACATCCACGCGACCCGCGAATGGATCCTGCGCAACTCGCCGGTCCCGATCGGCACCGTGCCGATCTATCAGGCGCTGGAGAAGGTCAACGGCCGCATCGAGGACCTGACCTGGGAACTCTACCGCGACACCCTCATCGAGCAGGCCGAGCAGGGCGTGGACTATTTCACCATCCACGCCGGCGTGCTGCTGCGCTTCGTCCCGCACACCGCCAAGCGGATGACCGGCATCGTCTCGCGCGGCGGCTCGATCATGGCCAAGTGGTCGATCCACCATGGAAAAGAAAACTTCCTCTACACCCACTGGGACGAGATCTGCGACATCTGCGCCGCCTACGACGTGAGCTTTTCGATCGGCGACGGGCTGCGCCCGGGATCGATTGCCGATGCCAACGACTACGCCCAGCTCGCCGAACTGGAAGTCCAGGGTGAGCTCACTCGCCGCGCCTGGGAAAAGGGCTGCCAGGTGATGAACGAGGGTCCCGGCCACGTCCCGCTGCACCTGATCCAGGAGAACATGCAGAAGCAGATCGAGTGGTGCGACGAGGCCCCGTTCTACACGCTCGGGCCGCTGACCACCGACATCGCCCCCGGCTACGACCACATCACCTCGGCCATCGGCGCCGCCAACATCGGCTGGTATGGCTGCGCGATGCTCTGCTACGTCACTCCGAAGGAACACCTCGGCCTGCCGAACCGCGACGACGTCCGCGAGGGGGTGGTCACCTACAAGCTCGCCGCCCACGCCGCCGACCTCGCCAAGGGCCACCCGGCCGCGCAGGTCCGCGACAATGCGATCTCCAAGGCCCGCTTCGAGTTCCGCTGGCGCGACCAGTTCGCGCTCGGCCTCGATCCGGCGAAAGCCATCGCCTTCCACGACGAAACGCTTCCCGCCGAGGGCGCCAAGACCGCGCACTTCTGCTCGATGTGCGGACCCACCTTCTGCTCGATGAAGATCACCGCCGACGTCCGCGAGTACGCTCGGGAGAATGGCTATGTGGATTCCTGAAACATCATTTGATCAGTCGGATTCTTTCTTTTGATTGACCCCCGCTGATTTGGCTGGCACCTTGGTGTCATGAAAAACCGTCTGGCTCCGGTGGTGCGGAACCTCCTGCCCCAAGGTGATTCCGCGACCGTTCTGAACGACGAAGGGCTGCTGACTGCGCCCCTCGTCGAGAGGATCCGGGAGGGGCTGCCGTTCGCGGAGTTTCGCGCCCTCCTTGAGCTGCTGGCCATCCCCGAAGAGGAACTCGGCCGACTACTGGGCATCTCTCCCGCCACCCTCAACCGCCGCAAGAAGGCCCGCCAACTCGGCACGCCGGAGAGCGAACGCATCGTCCGCTTCGCCCGGCTCTTCGGGATCGCCATGGAGGTCCTCGGCAGCAAAGAAGCGGCCCGCGAGTGGCTCAAGACGGAAAACCGGGGCACCGCCAACGAGTCGCCGCTCTCCTATGCCGATACCGAGTTCGGTGCCCGCGAAGTGGAAAACCTCCTCGGCCGCCTCGATCATGGCGTCTTCTCGTGAGTTCCTGACCGCCTACCGGATCGTGGCGCCGCGGTGGGTGTCCACCGCCTTCTCCGGCGAGGGGGCCCGCCGCCATGGTGGCCGGTGGAACTCGCCCGGCCGACCCGTCGTCTACCTCGCCGGAAGTCGCGCCCTCGCCGCCCTCGAACTGCTCCTCCACCTTCCCTCGCCGCGCAGCCGGGCGAAGCCCTACCGCATCCTCGAAGCCCGGATTCCCACCCGCCACATCCGCGATGCGGATCGGGACGCGAACCCGGCGACGGTGGGTGACTCGTGGATCCGGCAGGAACGATTCCTGTGCCTGCGCGCCCCATCGGCCCTGATCCCCGAGGAGCCGAACTACCTGCTCAATCCCGCCCACCCCGAGATGGCCCGGGTCCGGGTCGGCGAAGCGGTCGATTTCCGCTTCGACGACAGACTCTAACATGTCTGTTGCCGGTGGAGCGCACGGGCGCGAAGCAGGGGTTTCACGACGTCGGCCAAGACCGTCGAATTTGATGCGGAGGTTTTCACAATCCACGCGCATGGACGGAGATTGTGCCCTCGATCTCAAAATCATAAATCGTTAGACGCGTGGAGAGGGAAGGGCCGCTCCACTCACCCAACGCCAACCCCGGCGAACCCATGCCGCTCATTCACCAGCCCCGGTCGAGGGAGATCGACCACGTCCTAGAGCACGCCAGCGGAGACAAGCGCTTCAAGATCCTCGAGGTCTTCATGAAGCGCCACATGTTCCGCGCCGACGCCCTGATCGAGGTCCTGCACAAGGCCCAGGAGCTCTTCGGTTACCTGGAAGACGACCTGCTCATCTTCGTCGCCCATCACCTGAAGCTGCCGCCGAGCCGTGTCTACGGCGTCGCCACCTTCTACCACTTCTTCACACTCAAACCGAAAGGCGAGCACACCTGTGTGGTCTGCCTGGGCACCGCCTGCTACGTGAAGGGAGCCAACAAGGTGCAGGCCGCCGTCGAGGAGGCCACCGGCATTACTGCGGGTGAAACCACGCCCGACGACAAGGTTTCCCTGCTCACCGCCCGCTGCATCGGCGCCTGTGGCGTGGCACCCGCGGTCACCTACGACGGGCAGGTCGCCGCCAAGCAAACACCCGAGGACGCCCTCGCCAAAATCAAGGAATGGACCGGCCATGACGCTGAATGAACTGAAGGAAATCAAGGAGGCCGAACTCGCCGCCCGCAAGAAGACCACCATTCGCTGCTGCATGGCGGCCGGGTGTACTTCCCAGGGCTCCGGAGATCTCCTCAAGAACCTCAAGGCCGCCGTCAAGGAGGCCGGTGCGGAAGATCAGATCGAAGTCCGCGGCGTCGGCTGCATGCGCCTCTGCTGTCAGGGACCGCTCGCCCAGGCCGACCCGGAGGGACCTCTCTACGAGAAGCTGGAACCGAGCGATGCCAAGGCCATCGTCACCGCGGCTCTGGATGGATCGATCGCCAAGCTCCAGACGGGTGATCCCACGCAGCCGTTCTTCGCCAAGCAGTTCTCGGTGGTGCTCGGAAACAGCGGCGAGATCGACCCGGAACGGATCGAGAGCTACATCGCGGCCGACGGCTACATGGCCCTCCGCCACGCCCTGCGCGAGATGCAACCCGCGGAAGTCGTTCAGGAGATGATGACCAGCGGCCTGCGCGGACGCGGCGGCGGCGGCTACCCGACCGGCCTCAAGTGGCAGACCGTTTCCAAGGCCCGCGGCGACAAGAAATACATCGTCTGCAATGCCGACGAAGGAGACCCCGGTGCCTTCATGGACCGCACCGTGCTCGAGAGTGATCCCCACGCGATCCTCGAGGGCATGACCCTGGCCGCCTACGCGGTCGGCGCCGAGCAGGGCTACATCTACGTCCGGGCCGAGTATCCGCTCGCCATCGAGCGGCTGCAGAAGGCGATCAAGCAGGCCAAGAAGGCGGGACTCCTGGGTGCCCAGATCATGGAGTGCCCGTTCAACTTCTCCATCGACCTCCGGATCGGTGCCGGTGCCTTCGTCTGCGGCGAGGAAACCGCCCTGATGGCCTCGATCGAGGGCAAGCGCGGGGTCCCGCGTCCACGCCCCCCCTTCCCCGCCGAGAGCGGCTTGTGGGGCTGCCCGACGCTGATCAACAATGTGGAGAGCTTCGCCAACGTCGCGCCCATCATCCGTAACGGCGCCAAGTGGTTCGCCGACATCGGCACCGAGAAGAGCAAGGGGACCAAGGTCTTCGCCCTCGCCGGAAAGATCACCAACACGGGGATCGTCGAAGTCCCCATGGGCACTCCGCTGCGCCAGATCGTCGAGGAGATGGGCGGCGGCGCCCCGGATGGCGGCACCGTCAAGGCGGTCCAGACCGGCGGCCCGTCCGGCGGCTGCATCCCCGCCGACCACCTCGACACTCCCGTCGACTACGAATCCCTCTCCGCGCTTGGCTCGATCATGGGATCCGGCGGGATGATCGTGATGGATGAGACGACCAACATGGTCGACGTCGCCCGGTTCTTCATGGAGTTCTGCCGCGACGAATCCTGCGGCAAGTGCATTCCATGCCGCACCGGCACCGTCCAGATGCACCATCTGCTGACCAAGATCATCGAGAAAAAGGCCACCGCCCGCGACCTCGAACTCCTCGAGGAGCTCTGCGACATGGTCAAACACACCAGCCTCTGCGGCCTCGGCATGACCGCCCCCAACCCGGTGCTCAGCACACTCCGCTTCTTCCGCAACGAATACGAGGAACTCCTTCAGGAGAATCCCTATGCCGCTCCTCCCGTGACCACCGCCTGATCCAATCCCATGTCAGTCCGCACCATCACCATCGACGACCAACACGTCAGCGTTGAGGAAGGCTCCTCGGTGCTCGACGCCGCCAAGGCGGCCGGCATCACCATCCCGACCCTCTGCCACATGGACGGGGTCTACGACACCGGCGCCTGCCGCATGTGCCTCGTGGAAGTCGAGGGCATCCCGAAGCTGCTACCCGCCTGCTCGACCATCGTAGCCGAGGGATGGGTGATCCACACCCAAAGCGAGCGGCTCAAGAAATACCGCAGGATCACGCTTGAGCTCCTGTTTGCGGAACGCAACCACGTCTGTGCCGCCTGCGTCGCCAACGGTCACTGCGAACTGCAGACCATGGCCTACTCGCAGGGCATGGATCACGTCCGCTACGACTACTGCTACCCGAAGTGGGAAATGGACCTGACCCATCCGCTCTTCGGAATGGATCACAACCGCTGCATCCTCTGCGCCCGCTGCGTCCGGACCTGCTGGCACATCGAGGGTGCCGGCACCAAGAACGTCGCCGGCCGTGGAGGCCGCGCCCACATCATCACCGACATGAACGAGGACTGGGGCGACTCCGCCACCTGCACCTGGTGCGGCAAGTGCGTCCAGTCATGCCCCACCGGGGCCCTCTTCCAGATCGGGGCCACCGCGGGCGAAATGACCCGCGACCCCGGCCGCCTCAACGACATCATCACCGCCAGAAGGAAAAAGCAATGGAACGTTTGAAACTCGCCACCATCTGGTTCGGCGGCTGCTCGGGCTGTCACATGTCGTTTCTCGACGTCGATGAGTTCCTCGTCGATTTGATCGACAAGATCGACATCGTCTACAGCCCCATCGTCGACACCAAGGAATACCCCGAGGAGGTCGATCTGTGCCTCATCGAGGGTGCCGTGTGTCACGAAGAGCACGTCGAGATGGCCCACCACATCCGCAAGCGGACCAAGCTGGTCTGCTCCTTCGGCGACTGCGCCGTGACCTCGAACGTCTGCGGCATGCGCAACGCCCTCGGCAAACCGGAGGTTCCGCTCGAGTACGCCTACGTCACGCTCGCCGACACCAACAAGGGCATTCCGAATGATCCCGTGATCGTTCCCAACCTGCTCGAGCAGGCGATCCCCCTTCACCAGGTGATCCCCGTCGACCACTACCTTCCGGGCTGCCCGCCGCCGGCCGAGCGGATCAAGGCCCTCGTTCTCAATCTTCTCGGCGTCGGGGAACCGCTCTCCGGCGAACAACTCAAATTCGGCTGACGCCTCATCCTGCAAGTCATGAGCCAACGCATCATCATCGACCCGGTCACGCGCATCGAGGGTCACGCCAAAATCAGCATCTTCCTCGATGACAAGGGCGAGGTTTCCGACGCCCAGTTCCACGTCGTCGAGTTCCGCGGCTTCGAGAAGTTCTGCGAAGGCCGGATGTTGTGGGAAATGCCCGCCATCACCGCCCGGACCTGCGGCATCTGCCCGGTCAGCCACCTGCTCGCCTCGTCCAAGGCCAGCGACGAGATCCTCGCGGTCAAGGTCCCGCCCGCCGCCGACAAGTTGCGGCGCCTGATGAATCTCGGGCAGTTGACCCAGAGCCACGCCCTGAGCTTCTTCCACCTTTCCGCCCCCGATTTCCTGATCGGCTGGGACGCTCCGATCGCCAAGCGGAACATTATCGGCATCGTCCGGGAACACCCCGACCTCGCCCGCGCCGGCATCCGGCTCCGCCAGTTCGGCCAGGAAATCATCGAGTTCCTCGGCGGCAAGAAGGTCCACCCGTCATGGGCGGTTCCCGGCGGCGTGCGCAGCGGACTCTCGAAGGAACACCGGGACGTCATCGTTTCGAAGCTTCCCGAAGCCTACGACACCACCCGCGCGGCTCTCGACCTCTTCAAGAAGGTCATCCACGAGCACCGCGACGATGTCGAGAAGATGGGCAAGTTCGATTCCCTCTTCATGGGACTCGTGGCGCCCGACGGAGAATGGGAGCACCACGGCGGACAGCTGCGTTTTTCCGACAGCAAGGGCAACATCGTCGCCGACAAGATCAGTGCGCAGGATTACTCCGACCACATCGGCGAGGCCGTCCAGTCGTCGTCCTATCTCAAGTCCCCCTACTACAAGCCGCTCGGCTTTCCCGATGGCATGTACCGCGTGGGACCGCTCGCCCGCCTCAACGTCGCCGACTTCATGGGCACCCCGCAGGCCGACGCCGAGCTCGAGGAATACCGGGCCGAGTGGGGCGGTCGCGCCGTCACTTCCAGCTACCTCTACCACTACGCCCGCCTGATCGAGATCGTCGCCTGCCTCGAGCGCATCGAAAAGCTGATGGAGGATCCCGACATCTTCTCCGACCGCCTTCGCTCGGAGGCCGGAATCAACCAACTCCGCGGCGTCGGGGTCAGCGAAGCCCCGCGTGGCACGCTGTTCCACGACTACACCGTGGACCGCGACGGTGTGATCCAGTCGGTCAACATGATCATCGCCACGGGCCAGAACAATCTCGCGATGAACCGCTCATGCCTCGAGATCGCCAAGGCCTACATCGACGGTCCCGAGATCCCCGAACACGTGCTCAACCGGGTCGAGCATGGCATCCGAAATTTCGACCCCTGCCTGAGTTGCTCGACCCACGCGGTGGGCCAGATGCCGATGCTGATCAAGCTGATCGGCCCCGGCGGCGAGTTGCTCGACGAAAAGCGTCGCGACTGAGCGATGAACGGGTTGCTGGTAATCGGTTACGGCAATCCGCTTCGCGGTGACGATGGCGCCGGACCCGAGGCCGCCCGTCGGGTGGAACGACTCGGCCTCCCCGGCGTCATCGTCATCGAATGCCACCAACTCCTCCCCGAGCATGCGGAAGCCCTTTCCCGGGTCGCTCGGGCGGTCTTCGTCGACGCGCATCAAGAGCTTTCGGACGGCGGGATCGAGGTCACTCCGATGAAGCCCGCCGAGAACCCGCAGATCGGTTCCCACGCCAGTGATCCCGCCTCACTGCTCGCCCTTTCCAAGGCGCTCTACGGGCACGCCCCCGAGGCCAGCCTGATCGCGATCCCGACACGGGATTTCGAACTCCGGGAGGGACTCTCGGACCTTGCCGCCAAGTGTGTCGAGCAAGCGGTCACGATGATCGAGACGCGCCTTGCCCCGGTACTCCACGGTCGAGCCGACAACGAATAGGCTCGGATCTACCCCACCGATTGCGTACCCAAACCGCCGTGGACCCGACGCCCGACGCCTTCGCCTTTTCCTCCTGCCCGGTTCCCCTTCCCGTCGGGTCGGAAATCACCATTGGCCACGGAGGCGGCGGCCGCCTTACCCAGGACCTGATCAACCGGATTTTCCGCCCGGCCTTCGATACGGACTCGCTGGAGGCCCAGCACGATGCCGCCTTGCTTGATTTTCCGGCGGGTCGTCTCGCCTTCTCGACCGATTCCCACGTCGTCAGCCCGCTGTTCTTCCCGGGAGGTGACATCGGCGGACTTGCGATCAACGGCACCGTCAACGACCTCTGCATGACCGGTGCCCGCCCCCTCTGGCTCAGCGCCGGCTTCATCCTCGAAGAGGGCCTCGCCATCGACACCCTCGAACGGGTTGTCCAGTCGATGAAGCGCGCCGCCGACGCGGCCGGCGTGGGCATCGTCGCCGGCGACACCAAGGTCGTCGAGCGGGGACGCTGCGACGGTCTCTACATCACCACCTCGGGCATCGGGGTGGTGGAAACGCCGCGGACCATCGCCCCGACCGAACTTCGCGAAGGAGATGCCGTGGTGCTTTCCGGCGACCTCGGCCGCCACGGCATGGCGATCATGGCCACCCGGGCAGGACTCTCATTCGAAAGCCCGATCGAAAGCGACTGCGCGCCGCTGGTGAAGCCGGTAAAGGCCCTGCTTGAAGCGGGCTTGGAAATTCACTGCCTCCGCGACCTCACCCGCGGCGGACTCGCCACCTCCCTCGTCGAACTTGCCGAATCGTCCGGACTTTCGATCGCGATCGATGCCGTCAGGATCCCGGTTCCCGAGGCGGTCAACGGTGCATGCGAAATTCTCGGCCTCGACCCGCTCTACGTGGCCAATGAAGGGCGCTTCGTCTGCATCCTGCCCGAAGGCGAAGCGGAGCGGGCCCTGAAGATCCTCACCGACACCGCCCCCGGCAAATCCCCGGCCATCATCGGTCGCGTCGGCTCCGGCCCGGCGGGCCAAGTCACCCAGCGCAGCGTCATCGGTGCCGAGCGCATCGTCGACCGGCTCAGCGGCGAACAGTTGCCGAGGATCTGCTGAACCTGAATCACCGTTGGCCGTCCCACTGACTCAACAACCGCCCAGCCCCCTGGTGCGTCGCATTCCAACTTTGCCTTTGGCAGCAAATCAGAGATTATCCAAGCAATGAGATCCGGCGCGGAACGGTGGTTGCCAGCGCGTCTCGTCCGACGCTGGGGTGCCATGCTGTGGATCGGGCCAGTAATGGGTCTGTTGACCGGCGTTGTTCTGGTAATGGTCTTCCTCAAGGCAAACCAGAGCCGGCGTGTTGACTTGGAAGTGGGCGTGCTACCAGCGGGAGTGGATACCTCACCCTACATGGCAAATCTCCGCGACGAGTTGGCAAGCAACGCGACCCTGATTGCCCTCCAAACCAATCTTTCCGGCGAGGGAGAATATTGGACTCCTCCCCTGTTCTGGCTCCGCCCAAGGGCGAGAGTGAGCTCGTCGAGCAAGCAATCTGGTCCCAACGGTACTACGTGGGGACAGATACACGTAATCTTCACCCACCACTCTGAAGATGGTCTGAACCGGCTCGATGAAGCATTCCAGGCGGCATCGCGGAGAGTTGTTCGCCGCGTGCGAAGCGAGTATGGCGATCAGTGGCGTTCGCAGTTGAAAGCGAGGCTCGATGAGATCCATGAAGCCATGCGCATCGCGGAATCCAAAGGTGGGATCGCAGGCCGAGATGACATCCCGTTGGCAAACGAGCAGGAGCGCCTGGAGGACGATCTCCAATGGTTGATGGGAGACGGCGCGTTGGGATATGAACTAAAGATAGTGGGTTCGATCCCGTGCGGTCCACCTGCCCCTTGGTGGCAGTCGCCCCCCGCCTGGGTAATTCTCACCGCCAAGTGTGCCGGCTACGGACTCCTCGCGGCATTCCCCGCGATGTTTGCCCTCGAAGGACTCCGGCCGCGACGCGATGGACCAGAAGCCAGCCTGTCCAGAGGCTAAAATCCCCCGCACGAACACAGATCAAGCAACACCCTGACGGCTACGATAACGATAGTAGGCCGCGCAGGCACCCTCGCTGGAGACCATCGGCGCCCCGAGCGGGTTCTCCGGGGTGCAGCGGACGCCGAAGGCGGGACAGTCGTGCGGTTTCTTCACGCCGCGCATGATCTCGCCGCTGATGCATTCGCCGGCACCGGCGTCCCCGGTGGTGCGCAGCTCGAAACGCCGGCTGGCATCGAAATCCGCATAAGCTTCGCGGACGGCCAATCCGCTCTGCGGGATCACTCCGATGCCACGCCAGTCGCGATCGCAGACCTCGAAGACCCGCCCGACGATCTGCTGGGCGGACGGGTTGCCCTCGTCCTTCACCGCCCGCTGGTAGGCATTCTCCACCTCGCCCCGTCCTTCCTCCAGCTGCCGGACGCAGAGACGGACGCCCTCGAGGATGTCCACCGGTTCAAAGCCGGTGATCACGATGGGCGAACCGAACCTGCGGGCGATCGGCCTGTACTCGCGGCTGCCCATGATCGCGCAGACATGGCCGGCGGCGAGAAAGCCCTGCACGAGGTTGTCGGGGGCACCGAGAATCGCCTCGATCGCGGGCGGAACCAGCACGTGGGAGGTGAGGATGGAAAAATTCTTCAACCCGGCATGCTCGGCCCGGAGGACGCTCATCGCGTTCGCCGGGGCGGTGGTCTCGAAGCCCACCGCAAAGAAGGCCACCTGGCGGGACGGATTTTCCTCGGCGATCTTCACCGCATCGAGGGGCGAGTAGACGATTCGCACGTCGCCCCCGCGCGCCTTGGCGGTGAGCAAATCGATGCCGTTTCCCGGCACCCGCAGCATGTCCCCGAAGGAACACAGGATCACCCCGTGCGAGGTCGCCAGCTCGACCGCCTGATCGATGAGCTCCGCACTCGTCACGCAGACCGGACAGCCGGGCCCGTGGACGAGGGTGATGCGGTCCGGCAGCAATTCATCGAGACCGAACTTCACGATGGCATGAGTCTGCCCACCGCAGATCTCCATGATCGTCCAGGGGCGCGTGGTCAGACGTTCGATTTCGTCCGCCAGCTTCCGGACCAGCTCCGCGTCCCGGTATTCATCGACGTATTTCATGGCGATGCCGTCTCTTCTTCCAGGTCGTCGAGCTCCCCCATCTGCTTGAGGTAGCGGAAGGTCTCCTCGGCCTCTTGCTGGTCGATCACGCTGATCGCCAGTCCCACATGGACCAGAACGTAGTCCCCCAGCTGCGCCTCGGGTGCGCAGGCCAGACTGACCTCCTTGATCACACCGGAGAAACTCACCCGCGCACTGCGCAGCAGCGGGTCATCCCCTTCGACTTCAATCACTTTTCCAGGAACGGCGAGGCACATGATTCAGTGGGTTTCGATTTCATCGTGGACAAAGAGCCGGCAGGGGGCAACCCGACACTGGTAAGCTGCCACAGGGCGGCGAGCGCCTGGCCGGCGGCAATCGCTCCGTCACCCGGAGGAAGCTCCTTCGAGGCGAGAACCTCGAAGCCGGCAGCGATAAGGGCCTCCTCGGAAAGTTCCCGCAGCCGCACGTTCTGGAAACACCCGCCCGAAAGCACCACGGTCGCGGCCCCGGCCCGGCGGGCGGTTTCGACAATCGCCCCGGCCAGCCCGCGGTGGAGTGCGGCAGCCGCCTTGCCGGGATCCATTTCCAGGCAAGACTCGATGGCCGGACGCCAGTCGACCTCCCAATCGGCCGGGGCGAGGGTCTCGCCCAAAGTGAAGGGCAGCACCTCGTCGCCGGCGACCGCCGCCGCCTCGACCGCCAACGGAATCTGCCCTTCGAAGCGGTTCCGTTGTCCCAGCCCGAGCACGGCACCGAAGGCGTCGAACAAGCGGCCGGCACTGGTGCAAACCGGTGAGTTCAATCGCTGGTCCTGCATGGCCTCCAGCGTCGCCAGCTCCGAACCGGAGAAACCCAGCCGCGGAAGGAATTCCTGTCCGGCCTGCCGCAGCATGGCCAGCGCGACCCTCCGTGCGTCGCGCACCGCCGCCTCTCCTCCGGGAAGCTGAAACGGCCGGAGGCAGGCGAAGCGCGATGCCCGCCCCTTCTCCAACAACAGAAACTCCCCGCCCCAGACAGTCCCATCCTCGCCGTAGCCGGTTCCGTCCCACGCGACGCCCAGAACCCCATCCGGCCCGCGCCCGTGCTCCAGCAGGACCGCCAGCACGTGGGCGAGATGATGCTGAACCTCGATCCGGGGCAGCCCGCACTCCTCGGCGAAGCGCGTCGAGCGGTAGTCGGGGTGCTTGTCGCAGACAACCGCCCGGGCCGTGGCTCCGATCAAGGACGACAGGGTCTCGAGCGTCCTCCGGAAGACTCCCTGGGTTGCGGCCCCAGCCAGATCTCCGATGTGTGGACTGAGCACGAGGCGCTGCCCGGAAGCCACCGCCACCGTGTTCTTGAGGTCGGCTCCCACGCAGAGCAGCGGGTGCTCGAGCGGCGCGGGAAGTGACAATGGCGAAGGTGCCTGACCGCGTGCCCGGCGCAAAACCACCGGGGTTCCTTCGCGGGTAAGACGAACGATCGAATCATCCACCGGCCGGGCAATCCGGCGGTTGTGCCCCAGGAAGCCATCGGCGATGCCAGCCAGCCGCTCGCGGGCCTCGGCGTCCTCCGTGCACAGCGGCTCCTCGGAAAGGTTCGCGCTGGTGGCAACCAGCGGCCGGTCCCAGCGCTGGAACAGCAACAGGTGCAGCGGAGCCGATGGCAGCAGCGCGCCGATCCACGGATTGCCGGGTGCCACGCCCGCCGCCAGATCACCCCCGTCGCGATGCGGAACGAGGACCATGGGCGCCGGGGAGGACGTGAGCAAGGCGGCCGCCTTCTCGGATACTTCGGCCCGGCGACGCAGCATCTCGAGATCGGCGAACATCACCCCGAAGGGCTTCTCTTCACGATGTTTGCGACGCCGCAACTCGCAAACCGCCGACTCATTCGTGGCGTCGGCCATCAGGTGGAATCCTCCCACTCCCTTGACCGCAACGATGCCTCCCGCCCGCAGAACCTCCAGCGCCTCATCGATGGCCGCCGGGCCGTGGACCCGCATCCGGCCCCACGCGTCGCTCCACTCCATTCGCGGACCACAGCGTGGGCAGGCATTTGGTTCCGCATGAAACCGTCGGTCCCGTGACGCCTCGTATTCCTGCTGGCACGACGGGCACATGGTGAAGTCCCTCATCGTCGTCTGTGGACGATCGTAGGGCAGACTCTCGATGATCGAGTAGCGCGGGCCGCACTGCGTGCAGTTGATGAAGGCATAGCCGAAACGCCGATCCGCGGGGTCGAGAAGCTCCCGGCGGCAATCCTCGCAGGGGGCGAGGTCCACGGGGGCACCGGTCTCGATCTCACCCGAAGATCCCTCGCTCCCAATGATCGAAAAGTCCTCGCCCACCCCCGGATCGGCGGGCACCTCCTCCAGGCGCTCGACAACCACGACCCGGGCCGCCCCGGGAGCCTTGCTCCACAGGGCCTCGACCAGTCGTTCGACCCGATCCGCTTGACCCACCGCGCGGATCAGAACCCCTTCGGCATCATTGCGCACCCAACCCTTGATTCCGAGTTCGGTGGCACGACGCCACACAAAGGGCCGGAAACCCACCCCCTGCACGGTTCCCCGGACCCGCAGCAACTGATCGCGGGAGACTGGCAGGCCCACACTCATGCGGGGGCCGCCTCGGGATTCCCGACAAGCTGTTTCCGGAGAAAACCGTACCACGCGTCCAGACCCTCGCCCGAACGCGCGGACAACTCGATGACCTCCGCCTGCGGCGCGACCCGGGCAATGTTCGAAAGCGCCGCCTGGCGGTCGAAGCCCAGCGCTCCGGCCACGTCGGTCTTTGTCAACAGCACCAGATCGGCCGACTTGAAGATCGGCGGGTACTTCAGGGGCTTGTCCTCGCCCTCCGTCACCGACAGCAGCACCACCCGGATCTTTTCCCCGAGGTCGAACTCGGCCGGGCACACCAAGTTGCCGACATTCTCGATGAACAGGACCCGCACGCCATCGAGGTCGAGTCCCTCCATGCCGCGCGCGATCATTTCGGCGTCGAGATGGCAGGCCGTCCCCGTGGTGATCTGCGCCACCGGCACCCCGGGCCGGTGGATTCTCCGGGCGTCGTTGTCGGTCTCGAGATCACCGACCAGAACCGCCGCCTTCTCGTCGAAGCCGTCCATCGTTTTCGACAGCAACTCGGTCTTTCCGGACCCGGGAGAGGAGATCAGGTTGAGCACCAGCATCTTGCGATCACGAAACACCGCGCGGTTCCGCTCCGCCGCATCGTCATTCTTGGCCAGCAAGGGAGTATGGATCTCCACGGTCGCGGGGCCGGCCGACTCCCGCGCCGCCGACTGAAGAAGCTTCGGCGCAAACACACTCAGGACCTTCACCCCGAAGGGTACCCGATCCGCACATCCACATTCCCGGCACATGACGTTCAGCTGAGTTCGATGCGGCTCAGTTCCAGTTCACGACCACGCCGGACTTCGCCGCTGAAGTCTCCGCAGTCGGGGCAGGCGAACACAAAGTCCCCGTCCACCCCCGAAAATTCCCTCTCGCAGCCGAGGCAGTAGGCCGTCACCGGCACCTCTTCGACCTCGAAGTCCGCTCCCTCTGCCAGGGTGCCGGCCGACACGACGTCGAAGGCGAAGCGCAGGGCGTACAGATCCACCCCCGCCAGCACCCCCACCCGCAGGACCACCCGGCTCACCCGGCTTCGCTCCCGGCCGGCAGCGTGCTGCTCGACCAGCGACATGGCGGATTCCATGATGCCGACTTCGTGCATGCCTGAATCATGCCCCTTTCCGAACACCGGGTCCAGCAGCAGCGGCCCTTGGGAAAAGCCATGCTGCGAGATGGACGGGATTTGCGGAGTCCAAAGACGTCCCGGCTGGAATCCTCATGCCCGCAGCAATCCAGCCCATGGACCCCGAGCTCACCATCCTGACGATCAACGCGATGGCCGTGGCCTTCATCCACACGGTCATCGGCCCCGACCACTACCTGCCCTTCATCGTCATGTCGAAGGCACGGGGCTGGTCGTGGGCCCGGACCACCTGGATCACCGTCGGCTGCGGTCTCGGTCACGTTGCCAGTTCCATCGTGCTCGGGTTGGCCGGCTTCGCCGTCGGCGCGGCGCTCACGCACCTCGAATGGATCGAGTCCTTCCGCGGTGAAGTGGCGGCCTGGCTGCTGATCATCTTCGGGGCCCTCTACGCCGCCTGGGGACTGTGGCGAATGAAGAAGTCCGGACCCGACGGCCACACCCACGACCACATGATCCGGCTCCATGCCCACGATCACGTCCATGATCCGAAAACCGGCAAAGAGATCAGCCTCACGCCCTGGATTCTCTTCGTGATCTTCTTTTTCGGTCCCTGCGAGCCGCTGATCCCCTTCTTCATCTACCCGGCCGCCACCGAGAGCATGGCGGGGGCATGGCTGGTGGCGATCGCCTTCGGTGGCGTCACGCTGATTTCGATGACCGCCCTCGTGCTGCTCGGTCGGTGGGGATTGTCGTGGCTGCCCGCGGGCCGCCTCGCCCGCTACAACCACGTGCTCGCGGGTGCGACCATCGCCGTCGCCGGCTGCACGATCCAGTTCCTCGGTCTCTGATCGGTCGTCGGTTTCAGAGCCGCTTCTCCACCACCGCGTAGGCGTTGTGGTTGTGGATCGACTCGAAATTCTCCGCCTCCACGCGATACCAGACGATCTCCTCGTGGGCGTTCGAGCGCGAAGCGACGTTGCGGACGAGGTCCTCGACGAAGACCGGATGATCATAGGCACGCTCCGTCACGTGCTTCTCATCGGGCCGCTTGAGCAGACTGAAGAGTTCGCAGCTCGCGGAGCGCTCGACCAACTCGATCAGATCCTCGATCCAGACCGGCTCCCGGAAACGAACCGAGTACGTCACCTCGCCGCGCTGGTTGTGGGCACCGCGGTCACTGATCTCCTTCGAACAGGGGCAGAGCGTGGCCACCGGCACCTTCACGGTCACCTCGAAGTCCACCTTGCCGCCCTTCTCCGCCTCCACCTCGAAACGAACCTGGTAGTCCATCAAGCCCGGCTTGCCGGTCACCGGCGCCGGCTTCGACCGGAAGAAGGGAAACTCGAACTCCACGTGCGCCTTCCCGGCATCCAGACGTTGCAGCAACTCGCGAGGCAGAGCCGCCATCTCCCGCACATCGAGGCATCCGCCATGGGCGTTGAGCGCCTCGACGAAACGGCTCATGTGGGTCCCCTTGTAGTGCTCGGGAAGATCGACCGCCAGGGCGACGGTCGCCACCGTGCGCTGGGTTGAGCCGCCCTTGTCGCGGACCTCCACGGGAAACCGCAGGCCTTTGACGCCGACACGGTCGATCGGAATCCGGCGGTCGTCCCGCTCGTTCTGGGTATCCTTGAGTTCCTTCATGGGCTCAGAAAAAAGGCCTGCCACGGGAAACCCGGACAGGCCTTTCGAGAAGTCGATGGGAAGCTCCTCAGCGCATCAGGTTCACGGCCCGGGCCCGCTTGATCTCCCGGGTGATGCGGCGGTGCAACTTGGCCGAAACCCCGGTCACCCGGCGGGGAAGGATCTTGCCGGTCTCCGACGTGAACTTCGAGAGCATGTCGGGATTCGTGTAAACCACCTGCTCGACGGGGATGTCGAGGCGGCGGCGGGGCATGGTGCGGTTCGCCTTGCGGAAGGCGATCCGGCGCTGAACGGTTTTCGGTTCGGACATGAGTCGGAAAGGTTAGCGGAGCTCGCGATGCAGCGTGCGGCGCTTGAGTGCCGGATTGAACTTCACCTTCTCAAGGCGACCCGGCGTGCGCAGGCTCTTTTTGTTTCGGGTGGTGACGTAGCGCGACGGAGACTTGCCCTCTGGGCGAGCCTCGGTGCATTCGAGAGTGATGATATCGCGTGGCATGGGACTTTCGTCTGGAGAGTGGGAGGGGCGCGGAGACTAGATTACTCGTCCGACTCGTCAAGCGAAACCGCCTCGGAATCGTCGTCGATCACGCTTCCATTGCTGAATCCGATCTCCGACTTCGGCCGGAAACGCTGTTTGCCGTATTCCTTCTCCCAGTTCTCCTGGCATTCAACCGTCAACCGGGCGAAGGGGATGGCCTCGAGGCGGGCTTGCGGGATTTTCTCACCGGAAAGTTCGCAGATTCCATAGACGCCGCGGTCGATCCGGCGAAGGGCCTGCTCGATCTCGTAGAGCGCGTCCTGTTCCTTCGCCAGCACGCTGAGCGCGAAATCGCGGTCGTAGGCGTCGCTCCCGGCATCGCCCTGGTGCATCCCGCTGCCTGAGGCATCACTGCCGTCGGGACCATTGCGGATCTCCCCGGTCACGCCGGACATGGCATCCACCAGCTGATCCTGCAGATCGAGAAGCCGCTGGCGCTGCTTCTTGGCAAATGCCGTCAGTTTTTTGGGCGCCGCTGCCTTCTTCACCGCCTTCTTGGCAACCTTCTTCACCGGCTGAGGCTTGGCGACCGGCTTCTTCGCTGCGGCAGCCTTCTTGGCGACTTTTTTCGCGGCCTTCTTGGTGACCTTCTTTGCTGGAGATTTCTTGGCGGCTTTCTTGGCGACCTTTTTTGCGGCCTTTTTGGTCACCTTCTTCACCGGCCTTTTGGCCGCCTTCTTCGCGGCTTTCTTGGCGGGGGCCTTCTTCACCGCTTTCTTGACAGCCTTCTTCGCCACCTTCTTGGCGGAGGTTTTCGTCGCGGTCTTCTTGGCGGCTTTCTTTGCCACCTTTTTCTTCGCAGCCATGGATCTCGGTGTCGGAAATGAATGATGCCTGAAGGAGCCTTGAATTGCTTTCCTTCGTCCGGGGCGCGGTGGCTTATCCCCTCCACCCCACCCCTTCAAGTTGATTTTTCCAAGATCTTACCCCTCTCCCCGGCACTTGATCTGCCCCGGCGGATCCCTAAGCTGCCGCCTGCCCATGCAGCTCAGCTCCATTATCGAAGCCCTGGTCACCGCGTCCGACGACGCCCTCCCGTCCCCGGAAATCGCCCGCCTGATCCGTGCCCGCGTCGCCGAGGCCGAGGATGTGCGGGCCCGCCAGACCGAGGAGGGCGAGAATCCGGACCCTCTGCCCGACTGGCTCACGGCGCTCGCCGAAGTCACCGAGGAGCAGGTCGTCGCGGCCATCGCGGAACTCAACCGGGCCTATGAACAGACCGGGCGGGCCTTCACACTCAGCGAGAGGGCACGGGGCTGGAGGATTTTCACCCGGGTCGAATACGGGGAATTCGTCCGCCAACTTTTCCCCGGGCGCCGTCCCGAACGCCTCAGCGCTCCCGCCATGGAAACCCTCGCCATCATCGCCTACCGCCAGCCGATCACCAAGTCCGCCATCGAGGCGGTGCGGGGCGTTTCCTGCGATGGCATGCTGCAGAAACTCCTCGATCGCGAGCTGATCCGGATCGGCGGCCGCGCCGAACTTCCCGGACGCCCCCTGCTCTACGAGACCACCGAATTGTTCTACGAGCACTTCGGCATCCGGTCGATCGATGACCTGCCGAATGCCGACGAGCTGCGGAAGGTGAAGCTCCCGGAGGCTCCCGAGGAATCCGGGGGACCCGCCCCCGAAGAACAGCTCGCGCTCAAGGCAGCCGGGGCCGACGCACCACCGGCGGAGGCCGGCAGCTCCGAACCCCAAGGCGAAGTCACCGCCGATCAGGAATCGTGAATCTCGACGACATTCGCAAGGAGATCGACCGGATCGACCGCCAGCTCTTGGCCCTGCTCAACGAGAGGGCCGATCTGGTTCACGAGGTCGGCGTGCTGAAAAAGCGGGACGGCCTTCAAATCTACGCCCCCGAACGCGAGGAGGCCCTGCTGCGCAAGCTCGTGGCGATGAACGAGGGCCGGCTCCCCGAAAGGTCGATCCGCGCCATCTACCGCGAAGTCATGTCGGCCGCCCTCGCACTCGAGGACGATCTCAAGATCGCCTACCTCGGACCGGAGGGCACCTGGACCCACCAGGCGGCGATCAAGAAGTTCGGCCACTCGGTCGAATACAGCGCCCAACCCAATTTCGCCGAGGTCTTCGATCAGGTCAGCCGCCGCCGGGCCAACTACGGCGTCGTGCCGATCGAGAACTCGACCGAAGGCGCCGTTTCCCACACCCTCGACCTCTTCGTCGACTCGCCGCTGCACATCTGCGCCCAGATCCTGCTGCGCATCGAGAACGGCCTGATGGCATCCATCCCCCGCGAAGAAATCCGCACCCTCTACTCGCACCCCCAGGTCTTCGGCCAATGCCGGAACTGGATCCTGCGGCATTTCCCGGAGGCGGATCTGGTGGAAGTCTCCTCGACCACCCGGGCCGCCGAGATCGCCCGCGAAAAGGCCGGCGAAGGCGCCGCGGCGCTCGGAGGTCCCCTCGCCGCCGAACTCAACGGGCTCGAGATGCTTGAGGAATGCATCCAGGACCGAGCCACCAACACCACCCGCTTTCTGGTGATCGGCGAGAAAACCTGTCCACCCACCGGCAAGGACCGCACCTCCCTGCTGTTCGCGATCCACGACCGCCCGGGATCGCTGGTCAAGGCGCTCCAGGCCTTCGAGCACTTCGACATCAACATGTCGAAGATCGAATCCCGCCCCTCGAAGCGGAAGGACTGGGAATATGTGTTCTACGTCGACCTTGCCGGCCATTGCGAAGACAAGAAGGTCAGCGAGGCGATGACGGAACTCCAGCGCCACTGCTCCATCGTCAAGCTGCTCGGTTCCTATCCCGATAGCAGCGAGTAGTGGTCCAAGCCGCCGGCATCCGCGTCAACCAGCACCGAAACCCGGTGACAGTGAAACGGCCACCCCGTCGGGTGGCCGTTCCAAAACAAGCGCTCGTTTTCCCGGTGTGTTACGCCCGAAGGCGATTTCAGAAGATCGGTCTGCGCTTCAAACTTTGTCTTGATTCGGGGAGAGGCTGTCAGACCCCCCCGAACCCTGGCAACCCAAAACTTGCGCGGCGGTGAACGAAGGGCGATGAGGCGATTGCCAGCAGCACCTTGGTCCTGACCCTCTTCCGCCAGTGCCGTGCCGTTTTCACTCGCACTCCCCCTGCCCTTGTCCTATCCCCTGGACCTAACATTTTCGCCATGGACCTGACTCTTTCTTTCGACATTGGTTACGCATCCATCGGCTGGTGCGTTCTTTCCTCCTCAAATCAACAGGACCCCGAGTTTCTCGGGACGGGAGTCGTCACCTTTCCCACCGATGATTGCCTGGCCTCCACCCGCCGCGACCTTCGCCGCACCCGCCGTCACATCCGCTCGACCCGCCTGCGCATCGAGCGCCTCAAGCAGTGGCTCATCCACCGCCGAATCCTCACCCGTGCCGAACTCGACGCCCCCGGCCATCCCGCGCCCTTCCTCCTCGCCGCTGCCGCCCTCAACGATCATCGGACCCTCAATCCTGCGGAACTCTGGACGGTCCTCCGATGGTATGCCCACAACCGCGGCTACGACGGAAACTCACGCTGGGCGCGGGACGAGAAGAATGAAGAAGACACCGAGAAGGAGTCCAATGCCCGCCAACTGATGGCCAAACACGGCACTACCACGATGGCGGAAACCGTCTGTGCCTGCCTCGGCCTCAAACCTGCCGAACACGACCAGCGGATCTCTTCCGATCTCCCCTACAAGACCCTCAACGCTGCATACCCCCGCTCCGTCGTAACCAAGGAGGTCGCCGACCTCATCCGCAAAACCCCCGGCCTTGATCCCGCCACAGCCCGCCTTGTCCTGAAGGACTCGCCTCTCACCCGCGACGACCGCAACTTACTCACTGCCGCCGGGATCAAGCTCCCGCGCCGCTACCAAGGGGGGCTCCTCTTCGGCCAGCTCGTTCCCCGCTTCGACAACCGCATCATCGCCCGCTGCCCTATCACCTGGGCCAGGCAGTACGACGATGCCATCGAAAGCGGAGAGCCCGAAGGCGTCGCCCGCAAGCTCGCCGACAAGTTCTCCAAGGTCCCCACCGCCAAATCCCCCGAATTCCTGCGTTACCGGTTCGCCATGCTGCTGGCGAACCTCAAGGTCGACGACGGCCAGCCACTTCCCGCAACGCTCCGCCGACAACTCTGGAATCTCGCCGAAAGGCAAGGTCGCCTCACCCACAAGGATCTCGCCCGCGAAATCAAGGACGCAGGACATTCCCCCTACAACCTCGACGCCACTTTCAAGATTCACCCCGACTCGGAAGACGCCCTCCTCCTTGACCCGGCCCGCGCTTACGCCGCGCAGAATCAGACGATCAAAGCCATCTGGCCCCATCTCGACGAAGACGCCCGCCAAAAGGCCCTCACCCGCTGGACCCGGGGCAAATCGATCACGCTCGCCGAACTTCACCAACTCAGTGGCATGGCCGTCCCGGTCATGGAGGCCATCGAAGCCGCCCACACCGCCAGCCAGAAGCGCACCCGCAAGGCCTCGTCGAAGATGTCTCTCGACGAGTTTCTCCTCCAACCGCTCGCCCCCAGGAAGATCAGTGGCCGCGCGCCCTACGCCCGCCCCGTCCTCGAGCAGGTCGTCACCGAGGTCCTCGCCGGCCACCATCCCCGGAAAGCCAGCCGCAGCACCGATCCCGAAAACGGTGAGGACAAACCCGCCGATGGAGTTCTCTACGATCTCGGGATTCCCACCTCCCGCGTCCGCCTGCTCCAGGCCGAACGCCCCATCGACCAACTCACCAACAACCACCTCGTCCGCCACCGCATGCTCATCCTCGACCGTCTCGTCGATGACATCCTCGCCGAGTTCGGCACCGGCGGGAACGAGTTTTCCCAGGTCGTGGTGGAAGTCGCCCGCGAACTGAAAGAATTTTCCGGCAAAACCGCCAAGGAGATCGCAAGCGAACTCAAGAGCCGCCTCAAGGACTTCAAGGCAGCGGTCGACTACCTCGCCAAGCATGCGCCCGACCTTCCCGTCAGCGGGGGCATCATCCGCAAGGCCCGCATCGCCATGGACATGAACTGGCACTGCCCCTTCACCGGCGAATCCTTCGACGCCTACGACCTCCCGAATCTCGAACGCGAACACATCATCCCCTACTCCACCCGGAGCACCAGCGCTCTCCACTCCCTCGTGCTTACTTGGCCCGAGGTCAACCGGATGAAGGGCAAGCGCACCGCCCGACAGTTCATCGCTGAATTCGAGGGCCAGCCCGTTCAGGGAAAATCCAATCTCTCCCTCTTCACGCTCAAGAACTACGACTCCTTCGTCGATAAGCTCGATACCAAGGGCCACGATGACGACCGCCGCCGCAAGAAGGCCCGCAAAGCCCTCCTTGCAACCACCGACTTCGAAGACAAGGAGCTTGGGTTCACCGACGGTGCCCTCACCCAATCCAGCCAGCTGATGAAGCTCGCGATGGGTGCTCTCCGAAAGAAGCTGCCCAACGCCCGGATCGACCCGATCCCGGGTCCGGTGAATGCCGAAATCCGAAAGTCCTGGGACCTGATCGGCACCCTATCCCTGGCCTGCCCCGAGATCCTCGACGAAAACGGCGACGTAAGGACCAAGAACGAAATCCGCGGTCTCACCCACCTCCACCACGCCCTCGACGCCGCCACCCTCGCCCTCGCCGCCCACTTCTTCCCCCTCCGCCAACACGGTCAGAACCAAGCCGGCAAGATCTGGCAGTCACTGATGAAGCGGCGGCGAACTGACGAGGAAAAAGACTTCCTCTTCAAGCTCGGCATCTTCGACCGCTACCAGAGAGAGCGCCTCGACCGCGACGGCAATGAATACCACGAAACCGACGTCCGCCTTCGTGACCTCCCCGCTGAGATCAAGAATGCCCTCGCCCGCTCCCTCGCCGAATCCCGCGTCATGCAGCACGTCCCATCGGATCAATCAGGAACAAAAGCCGAACGCACCACCTGGAAGATCGTCACATTCGATGGTCCCTACACGATCCTGCTGCAGCGCCCAAACCGATCGACATTCACTCAAGCTCCCAACTCTGTTAAACCGAGGTGGGAAAACCAAAAGCCTTCAAAGGAGGCCCTGAAACTACTCGACATGCACGGCCTCAGATTGAGTCAGCGCGAGAGAAACTTGGTTCAGCGAGGACTCCTAAAACTCACCAAAGAGCGAACTACCGCACTCCTAGGACCCAATCCGACTACAGAGAAAAGCAAACTCCAGCCCCACGGAAAAGGACGCGGAGCGATCGTCGTTTCAGAGAACTATGGAATCGCCCTGCTTACAGATCCTCGTCTGATTCCCCACTCCAAGATCAACGAAACACTTCGATCAATCACCGAAAGCCAAGGGGGAGTCAAACCGAAGATCATTCGCAAGGGAGACCTGATCAAAGTCGCAGGGGGCACCTGGAAAGGAACTTGGCGAGTAACATCCGTAAAAAACTCTGAAGCCTACGGGGTTTCTGTCGATCTGGCCTCACCTGCAGAGATTGGGCTGAAAAAAGGGAACGCCCGAATACCGCAGATGATGGCGGCGGGCCTCGAGATCCTCCCCCGCCGCTACACCGGCTATCCCATTACTGGTCAATGATCGCGAATCCCGCCTTCTTGGCCAAAGCGTTCTGCCGCTGATCGAAACTCCAGAAGGAATCCGCCGCAAGCTCCATGGCAATGGCGACATGCAAGATGTCGAGGCTTCTCACCTTCAGCTCCGAGGAATAGCTCGTGCTCAAGCCCATCGCCCGCTGCCAGATCGTTTCGTCGTCGACCGGCTGCAAGAGGAACCAGCCCTTGCTGACCTGCTCTCCGAACTCGCGGATCGCTCGTTCCGCGTGGTCCTTCCCGAAACCGTCGAAACCCACCTTTCGCCAAACCGAGTTTTGGTACTCCAGAACGCCCAACCGTGAAATCCCTATCGGGCCCGAAAGCCCTTGAACTTGGCGTCTCGCCTGATCCGTATGTTCGTCGTTGATGAAATGACTCATCAAGAAGCTCGTGTCAGAATACACCTGCTTCATTCCAGCTTGTCTCAGTAGCGCTCCTCCTCGCGCATTTCCAGGACGATGTTCCGCTGGAGTTGGGGTAGATCACCAAGCACTTCGTTCCGGCGGCGAATGGATTCGCTCCAGTCCACCCTGCGCGTGAATGGATTCTCTTCCGCCTCCATCGGCACCAACTTCCCGACGCTGACGCCTCGTCGGGTGATCACGATCTCCTCCCCGTGCTCCAGCTCTTTGAGGAGCTTGGAAAAGTGGTGCTGAGCCTCCCGCACGGTCGCCGTCTTCATTGTTAACTTATTTGACGCACATCGCCCCGAAGTCAAGTTTCAAGTGTCCCAATCGCCACGCGATCACGGGATGCCCGGAAGCCCTCAAGTCGGTCATGGTATCGGGGGCGGAGTCTCCCTTTTCGCCACTTCCCCCATGTCCTACCACATCGTCAGTATCGACGCTCCAGATTGCTCCCTGTCCTGCAAGGACGGCCAGCTGACCTGCAAGAGCAACGAAGGCGAACGGCGCCTGCCCCTCGAGGACGTCGGTGCCATTGTCGTCACCTCCTTCTCCGCCTCCATTCACTCCAAGCTCCTGCTCGAAGCCGCCAAACATGGCGTCGGCCTCGTCATCTGCGAGAACTTCAAGCCCGCCTCGCTCGTCCTGCCTGCCAACCGTGCCACCGACACCCTGCTCACCCGCGCCCAGGCCTACATCCCCGCCCAGCTGCGTGATCGCCTTTGGCGGAAAACCATCGATGCCAAATGCCGGAACCAACTCTCCCTCGCCCGCGAGATCGCCCCTGAAGATCCACGCCTCGCACGCTTCGAGATGCTCGCCAAAGGACGGGCCAAAACGAAAGAAGCGGAGTGCGCAAAAGTTTTCTGGCGCATCGCCCCCTCAGTTTTTGAATCAAGGCAAAGCCCCTCGCTGGTGATGATGCTCGGCGGCACCAGGGTCGCCCCCTCAGTTTTTGAATCAAGGCAAAGCGGTGCCGAGGATGGCGGCGCCGGCCGCGGCAGGGTCGCCCCCTCAGTTTTTGAATCAAGGCAAAGCAGCCCTGAATGACTGGTGGCCGCGCGCAGGCACGAGGTGCCTCCCGTCACACCTTCATCACTTCCGCCTCTTTCGCCGCGACGGTGTCGTCGATCTCCTTGACGAAGCGGTCGGTGAGTTTCTGGACCTCGGCCTCGTGATCCTTCTGGCCATCTTCGGTCAAGGTGTTGTCCGCCTTCATCTTCTTGGCGGCGTCCATGCCCTCCTTGCGGGCGGCCCGGATGCGCACCTTCGCCTCCTCGCCGAGCTGTTTCACCAGCTTGGTCATCTCGATGCGTCGCTCCTCGGACAATTCGGGGATCGGCACCCGGATCGAACGCTCGGCGGCGACGGGATTGAGGCCCAGCTTCGACTCGCGGATCGCCTTCTCGATCTCCTGGGTGGTCGAGGGATCGAAGGGGGAAACATTCAGCAACCGCGGCTCCGGCACGCTGATCACGGCCAGCTGCTTGAGCTTCATCTGGCTGCCGTAGCTGTGGACGAAAACGTCGATGTTCTCGAGCAGCGCCGGCGAGGCCTTGCCGGTGCGCACCGTGGCAAACTCGTGCACGAGATGCTCGTGCGCCTTCTGCATCGTGTCTTCAACTTCGAGGAGGGATTCTTCCGGGTCCATGGCGGGGTGGGTTCTGGGGTTGGCAAAAGCAGTTATTCCTCGGCATCGACCACCGTGCCGATGGGTTCGCCGAGCAAGGCGGAGGTCACGTTGCCGGGCTTGGTCAGATCAAAGATGACGATGGGGATGTGATTGTCCATGCACAGGCTGAAGGCGGTCGAGTCCATCACCTGGAAGCGCTTGGCGATGCACTCCTGGAAGCTGACCCGCTCGAAGCGTTTCGCCTGCGGATTCTTCTTCGGATCGGAATCGTACACCCCATCGACCATGGTCGCCTTGAGGACCTGGTCGGCACCCATCTCGCTGGCCCGCAGCGCGGCGGTGGTGTCGGTCGAGAAGAAGGGACTGCCGGTGCCGGCGGCGAAAATCACCACCCGTCCCTCGGAAAGATGCCGGGCCGCCTTGCGGCGGATGAAGGTCTCGGCGACGTTCTTCATCTCGATCGCTGACTGGACCACGCAGGGCACCCCCTTGTGCTCGAGCGCCCCCTGCAGGGCGAGGGCGTTCATCACGGTCGCCAGCATGCCGACGTAGTCGGCCGTCGCCCGGTCCATCCCCCGCGCGCTGGCCGAGGCCCCGCGCCAGAAATTGCCGCCGCCGACGACCACGCCGAGTTCGACTCTTCCCGTTTCCACCGCGGCCTTCACCTCGTTGGCGATGCGCTCGACGATCTCGGGCGAAATGTTGTCCCGGCTCCCCGACTCGCGGAGGGCCTCACCACTCAGTTTCAGTATGACCCGGCGTCTTGCGGGGGGGGTGTCGCTGCTCATCTTGCGCCCCGATCCAAGCGCCCACCCGCTGACTTGCAAAGGGGAAAAGCCCCTCAGGAACCCTCGATCTCGAAATGACACGCCAACTCGCCCAGGCCCTCGCGCTGGTCCCCGGCACCCACGATGGCGATCTTGACCTCCAGGCGGTCCGGTTGGGGCTCCTGATAGACCTCGAGAGTCTTGCGGATCGCGACGATCGCCAACCGGATCACCTGCCGCTCGGTGAGGTCGATTCCCTCCGGCACGACCATCTCGCCGACATCGAGCGAAACCTCCAGCTTCTGGTCGACAATCTCCGCCGCGACGCCGACACGGCACAGGACCAGCAGGTTGACCTCGTCGACCGTGTAGTTGGGATCGTTGCCCGGCAGTTCGTGAGTCGTCCGCACCGCCTCGACGAGAGTCTCGGGAAAGGCCCCGCTGAGCGCCATCGGACGGGGCATGACGGTCGCCTGGAGCGCCTCCCCGATCTCGCTGATCGCCTCGTCCACGTCGGTGCCGTGCAGCGTGATCGGCTCGTAGATCGGCACGACCGAAATGGTGGTGGCCCCGGCGAATGAAATCACGGCCAGAACGAGCGCGGCAATCTTGAGGTTCATCGCGAGGAGCGTGTCATGCCCCGGCAGGTCGATCAATCCACGAGTCCGGCCGCCTCCGCGCATTCTTCGCCAACCTTTCGCCTTGCCAAGCCGTGGCCCGAACCCTAGTTTCCGCGCCCCGCGACCGGAAACCAACCGTTTTTCCCCATGTCCAAGCACAACAGTCTCA
Source organism: Haloferula sp. A504 (assembly GCF_044385805.1). NCBI lineage: Bacteria > Pseudomonadati > Verrucomicrobiota > Verrucomicrobiia > Verrucomicrobiales > Verrucomicrobiaceae > Haloferula > Haloferula sp. A504. The sequence continues at coordinate 4,852 of NZ_JBISBU010000034.1, read as the reverse complement.
AGCTCAAAGGTGGCGCCGAAGGCAAACGCTCCGTGATGAAGCGCTTCGAGCGCATCAAAGTCCTCAAGTCCCGCGGCCAGTGGAAGGAAGGACAGAGCCCGATCGGCCTGCCCAAGACCAAGGGCGAGGACTGATCCGCTCACCCGGTTCTTTTCCCGAGCGCGCGGCTCCCCCCTCCGGGGACCGCGCCTTTTTCGTCTCTACCCCTCGCCCCACCATGGATGACGGCACCCGCATCAACAAGTATCTCGCCTCCTGCGGGATCGGCTCGCGCCGCGCCTGCGACGCCCTCGTCCAGGAGGGCCACGTCGAGATCAACGGCCAGCCCTGCCTGAATCCCGCCACCCGCGTGGGACCCGAGGACCACGTCAAGGTCGACGGCCGCCGCGTGGCGCCGAAGCAGGAGACCGTGGTGGTCCTCAACAAACCCCGCGGGCTGGTCTGCACCAAGGCCGACGAACTCCGGCGCGGCAACATCTTCGACCTGCTGCCGGACTCCTTGCGCCACCTCCAGCACGTCGGCCGCCTCGACCGCGAGTCCGAGGGCCTGCTGGTACTGACCAACGACGGCGACCTCGGCCACGCCATGCTCCACCCGTCCAAGAAGGTCGAAAAGGAATACCTCGTCACCTCCAACCAACCGGTCACCGACGACCATGTCCGGACACTCCTCAGCGGCATTTACACCGATGACGGCAAGTTGCGCGCCGACCGCATCGAGCGCCTTTCCCCCCGCCGCCTCAGCATCGTCCTCACCACCGGCCACAAGCGCCAGATCCGCGTGATGCTGGAAAAGCTCGGCTACCGCGTCCAGCGCCTTCTCCGCGTGCGCATCGGCTCGCTCGAACTCGGCAATCTGGGGACCGGAAAGTGGGCCCGCCTCTCGCCGGCGGAGACCGAACTCCTGCTCAAGAATCCGCCGGAGCGGAAATCCACCCGTCCGGCCCGCCCGGCCAAGAACAGGCCACAGCCGCAGCGCAAGCGCACCCCCATCCGCGGCGGACGCAAGCGGACCCGCTGAGTTGGGCCGTCAGCCCGACTCGGCCACGTCATCGGTGACCCGGTCGACCTCCACCGCGATGCGGCTGTAGATGTCCTTCACCTCCTGCTCGGTGATCTGGAGGTCCTCGCGCTCGGCTTCGAGCGTCTTGAGCAGGTGTCCCACGAAGCGCCGGACATGACGGCGCTTGATCCCCTTCCCGGCGTGGACCTGGCGGAGCGAACGCCCACTGTAGTAGAGCGGCCCACCCAGCGCTTCGCTGAACAGCTCCTTCTGCATGGTCCGCAGATGGTCCATGGGGGCGTGCTCGAAAAACGGCGCCAGGACCTCGTCGGCGAGCACCCTCTCGTAAAAGGCCTCGACCAACTTCTCGATTCCGGCCTCACCTCCGGCCCGCGCGAACAGACTGTCCTTGCTCATGTCTCCATCCCACCAGCGGGCCGGGGTGACGACAAGCCGCTTCTTTGTCGCCCCGGCGGACACCATTTCGGCAAATTTCCTCGTGGCCCGGGGCCCGGTCCCCTCATAGCGTCCGGCCATGGAAACCGTTCCCGTCGAACACACCGACCCCGTCAACGCGAAGATTCTCGCGATTTCCGAGGACCTGATCTCCGGATTCCACGAGCATCCCTTCCACCTCATCGCCGAGAAAAGCGGGGTCGACCTGGAAACCGTGCTCGGGCGCATCCGCGTCATGCTCGAGGCCGGAGTCATCCGCCGCGTCCGGCAGACCCTGCTTTCGACCAAGCTGGCCCACGGCGCGCTGGTGGCGTGGCGGGTTCCCGAGGAGAAGCTCAACGACGCCTTCGATTACATGGCCAAGGAAGACCCCTTCTCCGGTCATGTCGTCATCCGCTCGACCGACAGCGATGTCTCCGGCTCCGGCTACCGCCTCTGGACCACCCTCAAGGTCCCGGTCGGCGAGTCCCTCGACGAGCACGCCACCGTGCTGATGGGCCTGACCGGTGCCGAGGAGTATCTGCTGATGCCGGCAAACGGCGTCTTCGCCCTGGGGGTCGGCCACGTCCGCCGCAAGGGCCTCCCCCCCGGCAGCAAGGCGGATGAACCGGCGGTGATGATGACCACCGCCACGGTGGAACTGAGCGAGGAGGAGTGGGCCGTGCTGCTGGTCCTCAAGGAGGAACTCTCAGCCGGGGAGATCGTCGCCGAGCCGTGGGTCGGGCGCGCCCAACAGCTTGGCATGCCGGTCGAGCGCTTCTGCGAGATCGCCACCGGACTGAATGCCAAAAAGGTCATCGGCCGCTTCTCGACCTTTCTCGAGCACGTCAAACCCTCCTCCACCGGCCAGCGCGTCACCCGCTTCAACGGCCTTTTCCACTGGGCCGTGCCCAAGGGCCGCGAGGTCGAGGCCGGCGCCGAGGTCGGCCGCCACTACTGCATGACCCACTGCTACTGGCGGGAGGGCGGGCCGCAGTTCGGGAACGTCAACATCATGGGCGTCGTCCACGGCACCGAGAAGGACAAGGTCCTCGAACACAAGGCCGCCATCGACGCCCACCTCGAGAGCTGCGGCATCCCGGTCAGCTACACCAACGTCTTCTGGGGCGGGCGCTCCGAAATCAAGCCCTCGGAGATCTCGCCGGCGGTTTACCGCGACTGGCACGCCAAGCACGCCAGCTGAGTCCTCCCAGTCCGCTGCCGCCAAAAGCAACGATTTCGTCACCCGCCTGGCTTTCTCTCCGTGTCGGAACCGCTCTATTTCCCTACGGCAATGCAGCGCATCCTGATCATCGAGGACGAGCGGGACATCGCCGACCTGATCGCCTTCAACCTCGAGCGGGCCGGGTTCGAGGTCCTGAAGGCCCACGACGGCATCCGCGGAGCCCAACTCGCGATTCACGAACCGACCGACCTGATCATCCTCGACCTGATGCTGCCCGGAAAGGACGGCTACGCGGTCTTCAAGGAGATCCGGCGCGATTCGCGCAGCCGGGACACCCCGGTCATCATGCTCACCGCCCGGGCCCAGACCGAGGACCGGATCCAGGGCCTTGAAGCCGGGGCCGACGACTACCTGACCAAGCCCTTCTCTCCCAAGGAACTCATGCTCCGGGTCCAGGCGGTGCTGAAACGCTCCGACTCCACCCCGGGCGCCGTGGTGGTGGAGCACGGACCCTTCCGCTTCAACAAGAACGACCTCAATTTCCACCTCGACGGTGAACCCGTCGACCTGACTTCCACCGAGTTCAAGCTGCTGCTCTTTCTCACCGAGCGCGCCGGCAAGGCCCAGGATCGCAACGATCTTCTCCGCTCGGTCTGGGGCTACAGCGACGACGTCCACAGCCGCACGCTCGACACCCACATGAAGCGGCTGCGTCAGAAACTGGGGGATCATGCCGGGATGGTTGAAACGGTGCGCGGGATCGGCTACCGCGTGTCGTCCACCTAGCGCATGACCGAACCTTCCGTCATTCTCGCGGTCCTGGCGGCCCTCGCCGCCATCATCGCCCTCACCCTGGTCGCCTTCCGACTCCGCCGTGCCCGCCGTGAATTCATCCAAGAGGTCGATGCCTGGAAACTCCGGCTCGATCTCGACCTGCAGCGCGCCCGCAAGGAGCGCGACCTGCTGCTCGACGCCCTCGACGAGGCCTTCCTGCTCATCAACCGTGACGCCCGCATCCTCTTCGCCAACCGTGCGGCGAAAGAGATGTTCGCCGGTCGCAGCATCATCGACCGCACCATCGAGGACGTCCTGCTGGAGCGCCGGCTCGCCGCACCGGTGCTCGAATGCCTCGAGACCGGCGAGAACACCATTCGCCGCGTGGTCCTCCGCCGCTCCGGCGACGACGAGCGCCCCGGCGACAGCGCCTGGGTGGTCGATGCCGCCCGGATTTCCGAAACCCCCGACGACGCTCCGGAGTTCCGGGTGGTCTTTCGCGACGTGAGCCCCGAGCACCAGGCCGAACAGATTCGAAAGGACTTCGTGGCGAATGCCTCCCACGAACTCCGGACGCCCCTGGCAATCATCAACGGCTACCTCGAAAACCTTCTAGACGACGGGCTGGTCAGCGACCCGGAGCTCACCAAGCGCTTCCTCAAGGTGATGCGCAAGCACACCGAGCGAATCTCGCGCATCGTCGAGGACATGCTGGTGATCTCGAGACTCGAATCCGGCGAGGCCGCCGCGCTCAAGCTGAAGCCCTTCAAGATCCGCTCCTGCATCTCCGACGTGCTCGAGCGCCTCGAGGCGATGATCCAGGCCCAGAAGGCCAGGGTGGAGATCAGGATGGACGATGAGGATCTCGTCATCAACGGCGACCGCTTCTACTGGACCCAGGTGCTCTTCAACCTGGTCGAGAACGCCCTCAAGCAGAATCCCCGCGACGGCCTGCGCGTGACCATCGGCTGCCATCGCAGGCCCGACGAATCGATCGAAATCTGGGTCTCGGATGACGGCATCGGCATTCCCAGCACCGACCTCGCCCACATCTTCCGCCGCTTCTACCGGGTCGAGAAGCACCACAATCAGGACCAGATCAAGGGAACCGGCCTCGGTCTATCCATCGTCAAGCGGGCCGTCGAGGCCCACCACGGGCAGATCGACGTCGCCTCGACACCGGGAGAAGACACCCGCTTCACCATCACCCTTCCCCCGGACGCAGAGGTGCCCCCGCACCCGGACGCGCAGAACCATGATGACTCCGGGGCGGCGGCCTCGGCATGAGGAGAGGCGGCTCTCGAAGCTGCCTAACGATCTCGCAGCACGCCGAGCGACCGTTGGAACCCGGCGCGCAGATGCAGATGGGGTCAGGTGCTGCATTTCAACATTTTCGCCAGTTTTCTCAATTCTTTCTGATTCTTCGGTTGCTTCTGGGCCGAGCTGACCAAGCG
>NZ_JBISBU010000033.1:0-58335 GCF_044385805.1 Haloferula sp. A504 | reverse complement strand
AGCCCTTCCCCGAAGTTAAACTATCACTCCCCACGAGTTATGGAAAAAACATCAATTTGCCCCTTGCCAAACAAGCAGCCATAGCAACGTTTGAGCTGTGGCGGCCCGGGTCCCAATGACGGCGGTTCGGGCAGCCCGGGGTTCTTCTACCACCTCACAGGACCTACAACAAGGCCGTGGTCAAGGGTCGTCCACCAGCGGCTTGTTCGCGTTCCCGATTTCCATCGATTTGACCAGGTGGATGCACAGAAACGAGAAGATTGCTGCTCCGGCTCCAGCCAACAGACCAGCGATCCAGAACTCAAGATGGCTGCCTTGCTCCTTCGGCACAAGCACTGCGACGACGGCACCTCCAACCAGCGCCGACGAGGCTGCATACCCAGCAAACTTCCGCATGGATGGCTTTGGATAGGGGTCGTAGAGAAGCCATTGAAGGGCAACACCAATCAGCTCGGGAATGACGAAAAACCATCCGAATAGGCCCGTAAGAGGCGCCCAAATGATGGCGGTCGGTCCGCTCAGGTATCCGAAGAAGAGCGCTGACCCGACGATGTGCATGAGAAGCACGATGGAACCTACCTGGAGATAGCGGGTCATTTCATCGCGAACGTCCGAAGATAGGCAGCCTCACCTGAGAGCGCCACTCCGAATCGGGATTGAAGGTTGAATGGCCATGAAGCTTTCGACTCGCGGCGTGGTGAGGCTTGCCTACTCTGCCTTGTTCGGCTGGGTTGTTTGCGGAGCTCGATCCCCGGTCTGGTCCAAGGCCTCCTGCGCCAGCTTCCGTGCTGACTCGATCGTGTCTGTGATCGTGGCAAGTGTGTCGTTCTGGCACCAGTAGCCTTCTCCGATGTATTCGTAATCAGAGGTGCACCAGTAATCGCGGTGAATACGGAGAAGTCCTTCGCGATCCTTTGTGATTATTGCCCTGTATCGTCTAGATGGCGAGAAGAGTATCTCCAGAACCTCTTCCGAGACATAAATCGGCTGAGAATCAGTATCGGGCTCGGGGAGGTCTTGTTTCATTTTCTGAGCCGAACGTCTGAGAAATGGCGATCCCGGCCCTCATGGCGGCACTCCGATTCTCGTTACCGGATTGAATCACCAAAGCGCGAACGCAACAAGGCCGCTGTAAGGAGTCGCCATCTTCGGCTTGTTGTGCCTTGTTCGATTACCGGGTCAGCTGACCCAAAGCATCCGATCTCGATCCGGACGCATTCTGAACTGCTCGAAGTCATCAAAGGTCACCTTGTAGCCCCGCCCGTATCGCGGCCCCAGGGTGTAGTGGTAAACGCTCCGCTGATTCTGCACATCAAGCACGAACTGGATGAGCCCAATTCTCCAGTACATTCCGTTCGGCTTCTCATCGCGCCAAGTAATCTCGAACGGGGCAGCCTCCTCGACCTCGCTACCGGAGAACTGCCAGAATCCGCTGTATGGCTCCTTACACTTTGCGCGCTTCCAGTCGGCGTCGGTTGCCTGCATGATCCAGAGTTCCTTCGGTGGGATTCCGTACTTCTTCGTCTCGCCGCTAGACTCGTATCGGACCTCCGCAGCACGGCACTCCTTCCATACCGCATCGATCAAGGGAACTACGCAGTCTGGAAGGTTCATTTCTGGCACAACGTCTGAGAAATGGCGGCACCGTCCCTTACGACGCCGCTCCGCTTCTCGTTACCGGATTCTAATCACCAAAACGAAAATTCAACAAGGGCGCTGTAAGGTGTCGCCATATTCGCCTTGTTGGCCTTGGTTCGATTATTCCGAGTCGGACTGACGGAGTTCAGGCTGTCGGATGCGCACATTCGCCTTCTCCAGCAGGCGCTCGTAGACCTTCTCCTTTTCCTCTACCTCTTTTGCCTGGAAGTCCTTGAGCCACGCCTCTCGCTCCACCTTCTTCAATCGTCGAGCATAGTCTTCGATAAGCGCCTCGTGGATTGCTTCCCACAGCTTCTCGCGCACGATCTCTCGAGCGCCCGCCACGACCTCTGGGTCATTCCGCCGATTGTCATTCTCAGCAAGGAACGCTCGAACATCCCTCTCAACCCGCTGTGAAAGTTTCTTTGCGGTAATCGGCCTTCCGTTGACGGTGGCTACGATTCGATTCACCGCAATAGGGCCGTCTGCCTCTGAGCTGATCGTCAAGGTAGCAAGTGCAATAAGAATCAGTAGGGTCTTCATTTCTGGCCAACGTTTAGGATCACGCGCGGCGGCTTGCAGACACTTTCTCCATCAAGGCTGGTTCGCCGTCGCGTGCATCCGACTTGTTGGACACTCTAGTTCGCGCCTGTCGGGGGAGGAAGGGAAAAGCTCGCCAGCCCCCGTGCCAGAAGGCCTGCGGCAGATCGGAAACCCTCGACGCAAGCCCGGCGCGTCAGATAGCACGCGTCGTAGCGCCATTCCTCCCGTCCGCACCGCTTGCAGACCGGCCGGGACACCGGGAGGCTCCTCTCTGCGGCGCAACTCCCCGGTGCTCCGGGCAGCCGGGTGAAGCGTTCGCTGCGCCCGGCCAGCAGTCCGAAGTAGCGGATCCGCCGCAGGCCCTTGGGCACCAGATGGCGGGTGAAGCGGCGGATGAACTCCGCCCCTCCGAGCGTGATCTCCCGGTTCCGCCCGCCCTCGCGGTAGTCCTTCCACTCGAAGCTCACCGTCTCCCGCCCTTCGTCGACGTGCCGGATGCGGTGGTTGCTTATCGCGATGCGGCTGGTGTAGCGGGCCAGGTAGCGCACCACCGCCCGGGTGTTTCCCAGCGTCGGCCGGCTGAACACGTTCCAGCCCTTCGTCGCGAGCTTGAGCCGCCAGTCCCGGCGCTCTTCCAGTGCGGCGAGTCCGGCGGGCCAGCTCACCTCACGCGACGCGTCGAGCGCTTCGATCCGGCGCAGCATCACCGCCCGGAACACCTTCGAAAGCGCCCGCACCGGAAACAGGTAGTTGCGCCGTGCCGAGGTCCAGCACCCGTCGTAGCGGACCCCTCCGGCGCTGACCAGCAGGTGGATGTGGGGATGCCAGTTCAGCGCACGGCCCCAGGTGTGCAGCACCCCGAAGAAGCCGCCCTCCATCTTCCACTCGTTGCGCTGGAAGATCCGCAGCGTCTCGGCGACCGCCCCGAAGAGCTGGTCGGCGGCGGTCCGGTAATTCAGCGCGAAGAACTCGTGGAACTCCGCCGGCACGGTGAACACGACGTGGAAGTGCGGGCAGTCCGGCAGACGCCCGCAGACCTGTTCAGACCATTTCGCCTGGCGCGGACCAAGACACTGCGGGCAGTGGCGGTCGCCACAGGAACTCGCGTACCACTCGTCATGATGGCAGCTCCGGCATTCGGCGCGGTTGTATCCCAGTTCGCCGTGGCGGCAGTGCGCCATGAGGTTGAGCACCGAGTAATCCCGCTCCGTCAGGCCGCCGGGCCACAGATGCCGCCATTCACGCAGAATGTCGTTGACCGTCGCAAGCATGACTGTTCACATAAACAGTATGACTCGCCAATTCAAGTCCGACCTAATCCCATAACTCCGCCGGACTTTTCATATCGCTAGATATTTTAGTCCAACGTCAGAGTCTAGGCAACCCGCTACGGGAGCCGCACTCCGATACACTGGAAAGGGTTCAAATCACGATGAAAATTCGACTCGGAGCGGGTAGCGGGGTTGCCTACGACGGCTTGTTCGCTTCGTTGTATTCTGGTTCGAGCGCGGGGACGCAGGGGGACATTTGCGCGTCTGTTGATTCGGTCACCTGTCCGAGGGCCATCGTCCACTCGCGCATCGAATTCTCGAAGCCACGGGCATCCTCGTCGTCGCGGACGTGAAGCTTGCCATACGAATGGGGCGCAATCTTCGAGAGGCGTTTGAAGAACTCGATTATCGCTTCGTCTCGGTGATTGTGGTCGCCGCAGAAGATCAGGTGGGCGGTCCCATTCAATCGATTCAGGCGGAAGTCACGGTTGGCCCCTTCGACCCTACGGATGGCGTCACGAACTGCCGCCATGATCCCCCGCTCCCGGTCCTCCATCAGGTCACCGGCAGGATCATCCGAATCATCGGCGTGAATTGTCGCCCAACCGTGGAACTCGAACATGGTTTTCTAGCGAACGTCCGAGGTGTGGCAGCGGCTACTGGGAGCGCCACCTCGAAACAGGGTTGAGTGTTGTAATAAAGAGGGTCATGTCGACTCAGAGCGAGTAGCCGCTTGTCCACCACCGCCTTGTTCTGCCTTGGTGATTCGAGGTGGCACGCCATCCCAGAATATCGGAACGTCATCCTCTCGTTCGAGAAAAATCATCGAGTCAGCAGGCGCATCCTCCACGCCAACATTCCGAGGAAGCGTGAACGCGAGAGACTCTCGCCCTCCCGCGTGCCGGATGAAATCGAAGTCCTTGATGAAAGTCGTAGTGGACGACTGATCCGGCCGCAATATCCTGATGACCTCTCGGCGGTGAACAGGTTCCGATCTCGGAATGCGCCACTCATACATCGATTCTAGGGCGATCACGGTGCCACGCCCTTCGATGGAGAAGGAATCAATGATCTTGCAGAGCAATTTGGGCATCGTCTCGGTGATTCTATTCTAATCTGCAGTCATCCACCACTTGATTCCGAAACCGACTGCCGCGAAGAAGAAACTCCAGCCGACAATCATACCGATCAATAAGACATCCTGCGTTCCGCCCATACCCTGGGTCTTCGTGCGGTGCTTATCTACAGCTCCACGCAGAAGCTCAGTCCCAACGATCGCGAAAACCACCCCACCAGCGGAGATTAGTGTAGCGGTTTTCCACATGGTTTTCTTGGCAGAACGTCAAAGGCCATGCACCCCTGACCGAGGGCGCGCTTTCGACTGTGGTTTAAGGGTTATGCTACCGGTGGTCATCGAACTCAGAACGGGTCAGGGGTTGTCATGCGCCGGCTTGTTGGGCTTCTTGTTCTTGTGTTTTGGGTCTCTCGGATTCTAAGTGGCAAACAGCTCTTACCCTGTCGGCAACCCTCTCAGGATGGCAAGCAATGGGATAAACGCATGCAAGAACATCACAGCGGAAAAGCTCATTCTGTAGTGCGAATTCTTCGATTCGATCAATAAAACGGGAGCCATGCGCTCTTAACAGGTCTTCTAGTGGCCCGGCACCAAGGATACCCAGTATCCATTTTGGTGGTTTGCGCTCCACAATCAAACATATGATCGGCCAAGCCCGTTCTGGGTCCTGCCACACCAAACCCAACAATTCGTCATTCGCCCACGAAGATGGTTCGTCGCCTGTCATCCCATTTGCGATGAGGTAGGCTTCAACAAGCTCAGCTTCGGTGTAATCACGCGGGGACATAATGGGATGCAGTATTGCGAAGTCTTTTTTTGCCCAACAGTGTATTGTATCGACTCGTGGTTTCCCGGGGAAATCACGAATCTTGTCTTCCTGAAGGGTGCCAAGGGCGGGAGGCTTCGTCAAGGGAGCGGTCTGGCAGCGGTTCTAGACTCGCCGGGTGCTGACTTCCAGCGACTTGTGGGGCATCGGAGGTCCGGCACGGGGGCGGGTTTCTGGTTGATGGCCCGCGTCGGCTTTCAGATGAAACTACGGATCGTGGTTTCCAGGGGGATATCCCGTACGATGATAAGAAAGTTCGCCCGTCCGTGGAACATCGCGGAACGTTTCGGGTCGGATCGTGCCCGTGGGCCGATTGCTTGCAGTGACGGGGGTTCGAGGCCGAGTCATCAGGGTTCGTTGATGTTCGTGGAAAATTTGATGGCCGGAGTTCCTTACAACAAAATGCTTTCAGGTGTTCAGAAGGACACTTTTAGATGCTGTGGTTATGAACACATTATCCGGTTTGTCTGACGATGGTTTCTGGCGTGGCTTCATGAGGGTTCTTTCCGAGGAGGGAATTCCCGAAGTCCAGCGGCCGTATTTCGTGCGATGGGTCGAGCGGATGTTCCACGAGGCGGGTCCGGGAGGGCCGGACCGGGAGAAGGTGGAGGAGTTCGTGCATCGGCTCATAGGGGATGAGAGGGTTTCGGGCTGGCAGGTGAGACAGGCGATCGAGGCGTGCCGGCTTGCCCTGTGTCGTGCGGGGCGTGCGCGGTGGGGGGAATGGGCGCGGCGGATCGACTGGGCGGGGTGGAGTGAACGGGTGCGGACGCTGGAGCGGGAGCATCCGACGCGGATGCGTTCGGAGATCCGGTGCGAGGAGTGGCGGGTGATGGAGGAGGCGTGGCGCAAGCCCCACCCCGGGGAGGAGCGGGGCGTGGCGTGGACGGCGAGGCTGGTGCGGGACCGGGCGCGGGCGCTGGAGTATGCGTTGCGGACGGAGTCGGGATACGTGTCGTGGGCGACGCGCTACGTGCGCTTCGCCTACCGGGTGCTGGGCGGGCCGGAGGCGGTGAGGAAGCCGGAATCCGTGGGGCGCTACCTGCATTTCCTGGCGGTGGTGAGGGATGTGTCGCCGGGAACCCAGAAGCAGGCGCTCAATGCCCTGTCGTTTCTTTTCAAGAGAGGTTTCGGCAAGGAGACGGTGGATTTCGGGGAGTTCGGCCGGGCGCGGGAGCGGCGGCACCTGCCGGTGGTGCTGTCGAAGCCGGAGGTGGAGCGGGTCCTGAAGGAACTTCCCGATCCGTGGAGGCTGGCGGCGGAGTTGATGTACGGGAGCGGGCTGCGGATCTCGGAGTGCATGCGGCTGCGGATCAAGGACCTTGATTTCGACCGGCAGCAGATCGTGCTGCGGGAGACCAAGGGAGGGAAGGAGCGGGTCGTGCCCTTGCCGCGGGCACTTGAGGAACGGCTGCGCCAAGCGGTGGAGGAAGCGGGGCGGGTCCATGCCGGGGATGCGGCGCGGGGCGAGGGACGGGTGACTTTGCCACGTGCCCTGGAGCGGAAGTATCGCGGGGCGGCGACGAGCTTTCCGTGGTTCTGGGTGTTTCCCGCGGCGAAGCTGGTGCGCGACGAGAGGGGCGAGTGGCGTCGGCATCACCTGCACGAGGGTTCGATGCAGAAGGTGTTCAAGGAGGCGGTCGGGCGTGCGGGGATCACCAAGCGGGCGACCTGTCACTCGATGCGGCACAGTTTCGCCACGCATCTGCTGGAGCGAGGAACCGACATTCGCTCGGTGCAGGAGCTGCTGGGGCATTCGGACGTGAGCACGACGATGATCTACCTGCACGTGACGGGCAACGGAGGGATGGGTGTGCGCAGTCCGCTGGATTGAGGCAAGCCGGCGGAGGTGCCTGGGGAGGGCGGCGGCGGCGGGAAAGGTGCCGGTTTGGAGATCGGGGCCTCCCATTCGGGTCAGTAGTACCAGAGCTTGGCACGGGATTAAGCCGGTTTTCGGGTAAAAGAGTGACGGAAAGCCGGTCGAATTACGGTAGTTGTAGTTGGGACTTTCAAGTATGACTTGCCACGCAAGGGAAGATGCAGGCCGGCTGAGAGATCTTGAATACAAGATAACGCTTCATAGTGTCGCCGGAAATGTGTGGGTGATAGGCAGCCCGGGAGAGGTGATCAAAGGGCTCGTCGAGGAGGGGTGGGGAAGCACGCCGAATCGAAATGGGGCGTTGGAGGGGAGATTGGAGTGCGGGCGATTCACCGGGTTCCGGCGTTCACTGGCGAGGACCAATGAAATTCTCGACCTCCCAAAGCATCTCGGTTAAAAACTCGGCCAGCCGATTTCGGCAGTTCCATTCGACACCAGGCAGCATGAGCAAAGACAAAGGCATCTTCGAACCGCAGGAAGGATTCACCGATCCACCCAAGAGTCCCTTCGCCGTGGATGAGGGCGACGACAGTCCCTTCGCGTCGCCGTCGCCCGAGAGCAAGTCGCCCTTCTCCGAGGTGGCGGAGGAAACTCCGAAGCGCCTGGAGCCCGAGGCATCCCAGCCTTTCGCCTCCGGCAGCGAAAAATCCCCCTTCGGCTACGAGCCACCGGCAGCCTCCGAGGCGGCGTCTCCCTTCAGTGAGGCTCCCAAGCCTGCCGAAGCCGAGTCCAGTTCTCCCTTTGCGACGGCATCCGAGCCGCAGTCGTCGCCCTTCGGCGTGGATCCCACGCCGGCACCGGAGCCCGCGAGCGCAGCTCCCGAACCGGCACCGCAACCGGCTCCCTCGCCGGCGGCTACCGATTCGATGGAATCGGATTCCAGCTCGATCAAGCAGCTCGAGCTTCGTGCGATCTTCGGCGTCGACCGCGAACTTTCGGCGTCCGAAATCCTGCAACGGGCCGGTGCCCTTCCGGGGATCCGGAATCTCGCCCGCGTCTCGGCCTCCGAAGTCGGTGCCGTCGATGCGATCAAGCGCCTGATCGGTGGTCTCGGGTTCGGGGACGGTCAGGTGAAGCTCTACTGTGGCAGCGCGCCGATCGAATTCGTGCGTGAGGGATCGGTCCTGCTGGCGGTGCAAACCGACGGAGGCTTCGCCCCGGGTGTCAGGGAGACCCTGATGATCGCCGCTCGCGAGCTCGGCAAGATGTAAGTGGATTCCGGCCGGGGATGAAGACTTCTCCGGAGTTTCGCGGGACCAGACTGGTCGTCGTCGGTGCCACGGGATCCGGGACCGTGGACCTGCTCCAGGCGGTTGCGACGCGCTTTGGAAGCGACGCTCCGGAGCGCCTGGTCGCGGGGTGCTGGGAAGTGCTTCGAGCCGATGTGACGGTGGCATCGACGCCTGTCGAGCTGGTCTGTCTGGCGAATCCCGGACCCTTCGCGGGGGTGCGGGATCTGATGCTCGGTTCCGCCGACGGGGTCGTCTTCATGTTCGATGTCTCACCCGGTCGCATCGTCGAGTCGCGTCGGGTTTTTGATCGTCACCGGCCGAAGCTCGAGGACGAGGAGCGGCCTTTCGCCCTGCAGTATCATCGCATCGAGCGTGAACCGCGCTTCGATGCCGAGCGCATGGACGCCTGGCTCGGGCTCGACGGCAGGGGGCTGGTCCGGTTTTCGACGACATCGGATGCGCCCGAACAGCCGTTCGAGAGAATTGTTTCGGGCCTGATCCCGGGAGCTTCCCAGGAATGACCGACCACTGGCGGATCCGTGTGGATACGGGCGGAACCTTCACCGATGCGTGGGGGATCGGTCCGGACGGCGGGGAGCGCCGCTGCAAGGTGCTTTCGGATGGCCGGCTGCGGGTGGAGGTCGACGCGTCGGAGGACGGCTGGCTGGTCCTGAAGGGGGCGTCGGCGGAGTTGGCCGACGGCCTGCTGGTGGGTTGGAGGGAAGCAAGTGGTGCCGTGGTCGGGAAGCATGCGGACGGGCGGATCCGGCTGGCGGCCGGGCCCGGAGTGATCGAGTTGGACAGCGGTGAGGAGGCGCCGGTGGTGGCGGCCCGGTTGCTGACCGGAACCCCGCTCGGGGAGGCCCTGCCCGCGATGGATTTCCGGGTGGCGACGACCCGGGGAACCAATGCTCTCCTGGAGCACAAGGGGGCGCGGGTGGCCTTGTTCATCACCTCGGGATTCGAGGACATGCCCCGCATCCGCGATCAGCGGCGGGCGGACCTTTTTCATCTGGCAGGCACCGGCGGTGCGCCGCTGGCAGGGGAGATCTACGGCGTTCGTGGTAGGTTGTCGGCCGATGGATCGGTCGTCGAGCTGCCCGACGAGGAGGAGGTGAGGCGGGATGCGAGGAAAGCGCTTGCGGCCGGATGTGAGGTGGCGGCGGTCGCGCTGCTGCACGCGTGGCGGAATCCCGACCACGAAGCGAGCGTGGCAGGCTGGTTGCGTGAGGAGGGCTTCGCCGACGTGACCCTGTCCTCGGAGGTGTCGCCCTTGATCCGCCTTCTGCCGCGGATGGAAACGGCGCTGGCGGACGCCTTTCTCGGACCGGTGATGGGCCGGTTTGTGGAACGGGTCAGGGCGCCGCTGGGCGACGAGCCGGTGTGGATGATGACCAGTGCCGGGGGGCTGGTTCCGGCCGCTCGGTATCAACCCAAGGACTCCCTGCTATCCGGTCCGGCGGGAGGCCTGATCGGCGCGGCCGAGTTGGCCCGGGCGGCGGGATTTTCGAGGGTGCTGACCTTTGACATGGGGGGCACCAGCACCGATGTGGCGCGGGTCGACGGACCCTTCAACTACCGGGAGGAGCAACAGATCGGGCCGGCGAGGGTCGTGGCACCGGCGCTGGAGATCGAAACCGTGGCGGCGGGTGGAGGGTCGATCTGTGCCTGGCGCAACGGACGGCTCGAGGTCGGACCGGAGAGTGCCGGGGCGAATCCGGGACCGGCCTGCTATGGCCGGGGCGGTCCGCTCACGCTGACCGACGTGAATTTGCTGCTGGGGCTGATGGAGGCCGGGAAGGCGGGCCTTCCCCTCGACGCCGCTGCTTCGCGTTGCCGGTTGGAGGAATTGATGACCGCCATGCGCGACGACGGGGAAGACCCCGGGGAGGAGGCCCGGCTGCTGGCCGGCCTGCGGGACATCGCGGTCGAAAGGATGGCCGAGGCGATTCGCTCGGTGAGCATCCGGCAGGGCGTCGAGGTCGCGGATCACGCCCTCTTCGCCTTCGGTGGAGCGGGTCCCCAGCATGCCTGCGCGGTGGCTGAGCGGCTGGGGGTTTCGACGGTTCTCGTTCCGGCCGATGCCGGCTTGCTCAGCGCGTGGGGGCTGGAGCGCGCCCGGCGCCAGGAACAGCGGGTGCGGCAGGTCCTGGCAGGGTTGGAGGGGTATCCGGTCGAGACGGTGTGGCGGGAAATGTCGCAGGAGGCGGCGGGAGCGCTCGGCGTCCGGGAGCCCGGCTTTCGCTTCATTGCCTCGCTCCGCTTGCAGGGACAGGAGGCCACCCTCGAACTGGAATCGGAAGACGGACGCTCCGCGGGGCTGCGGGAAAGGTTTTCGGAACGCTATCGCGGGATCTTCGGCTACGATCCGCCGGCAGCGGTCGCCATCGAGCTGGTGCGCTTGCGGGTGGTGGCGGAGGAGCCGGCCCTCGGGGAGGAGCACGAGTGTTTTGGTGAACCGGTCGGCGTCGGTCCGCTGCTGTGGCAGGATCCCTTTTCCACCTGTGTCGTGCCGCAGGGATGGCAGGCGCGGCGGGGTGACTGCGGGACGGTCCGGCTCGAGTGGATCGAGCCGTCCGGCGCGTCGGGGGCGCCGGTTGGTTCCGCGATTGCCGCGGGGCTGTTCCGGAGCCGCTTCGAGGGGATTCTCGATTCCATGGGGGAGGCCCTCAAGCGGTCGGCGCTTTCGACCAACATCCGCGAGCGCCTGGATTTCTCGTGTGCCCTGCTCGATGCCAAGGGCCGCCTGGTCGCCAGCGCGCCTCACGTGCCGGTGCATCTCGGCGCGCTGGGCGTCTGTGTCAGGGAGTGCCGCCGGCGCATGGAGATGCGGCCGGGAGAGGTGGTCATCACCAATCATCCGGGCTTCGGCGGCTCGCACCTGCCGGACGTGACGCTGATCGCTCCGGTGCACGATTCGGGGGGCGAGCTGGTCGGCTTCATCGCCAACCGCGCCCATCACGCCGAGATCGGGGGGATGGCCCCCGGGTCGATGCCGGCGGGTGCGACCTGCCTCGAGCAGGAAGGAGTGGTCATCGAGCCGATGAGCCTGGTTGATGCCGGCCGGTTCCGGAGAAAGCGGCTGGCGGGCTTGCTACGGGATGCGTCGTACCCCTCGCGGCGCCCCGCGGACAACCTCGCCGACGTCGAGGCCCAGTTGGCGGCCTGCCGTTTCGGGTGCGAGGCGTTGGTCGGCCTGGTCGAGGCCCACGGGGCCGGTGTGGTGCGCGATGAAATTTCGGGAATCATCGATCGCAGTGCCGCCTTGATGGAGGCGAAGCTGGCGAGCCGGGAATTTTCCTCGTCGGTGGGCACGACGCTGGACGACGGGTCGCCGCTGGCCGTCCGGATCGAGGTCCGGGGCGGCGCGATGACGGTGGATTTCTCGGGGTCCGGACCGGTTCATGCCGGCAATCTCAATGCCACCCCGGCCATCGTGCGCAGCGTGTTGCTTTACGTGCTGCGGCTGTGGCTGGACGAGGACCTGCCCTTGAACGAGGGGCTTCTCGAGGCCGTGCGGCTCGAGTTGCCCGGGGGGATGCTGAACCCCGTCTTCGATCCCGATCCGTCGAAGGCGCCGGCGGTGGTCGGCGGCAATGTCGAGCTCAGCCAGCGCCTCGCCGACCTGCTGTGCGAGGCCTTCGGCCTGTGTGCCAACGGTTCGGGAACCATGAACAACTTCCTCTTCGGCGACGAGTCCTTCGGCTACTACGAAACCCTGGGCGGTGGATCCGGGGCGGGTCCCGGATTTCACGGGGTCTCGGGGCTCCAGGTCCACATGACCAATACCGCCCTGACCGATCCCGAGGTGATCGAGCACCGCCATCCCGTGCAGGTGCTGAGGCATGCCTTGCGCCGGGGATCCGGTGGCGGCGGCGAGTGGCGGGGAGGGGAGGGCATCGTGCGCGAGGTGCGGTTTCTCGTGCCGCTCACCGTTTCGTTCCTCACCCAGCGCCGCAACGAGGGGCCGCGTGGGCTGGCCGGGGGCGCGGACGGATCCAGGGGCGGGCAGTGGCGGATCGACGACCAAGGGAACGAGGAAGCGCTTCCCGGCATCTGCACCGTCGAGGTGGCGGCCGGCGAGTCGATCCGGATCGAAACGCCGGGAGGCGGAGGATGGGGACGGGCGGCGTCACCGGGCTGAGGCGGGTCGCGGCACCAGCAGCCCGGCCATCAGAAGCCCTGTCGTGAATCCGCCGACATGGGCGCCGAAGGCGATCAGCTCGGTCGATCCGCCGAAGATGGCGAAATAATCCATCGCGATGTAGATGCCGCCGAAGAAGGCAAGGTGGCTCGGGGGAATGGGTCGGGCCAGCGGCCAGACGTGGGGATCGGGCAGTCGGAAGCGCGTGGCCAGGCCGAGGTAGGCCCCCATGAAACCCGAGACGGCACCCGAGGCCCCGAGCATTGGGATCGGGTTGTCGGGTTGCAGCGCGACGTGGGTGATGGATCCGCCGATGGCGGCGAGCACGAAAAAAACGAGCATCCAGCGCCATCCCAGCAACTCGGAGACCAGCGCGGCGAAGCCCCACAGGAACAGCAGGTTGCTCGCCAGATGTCCGATGTCGGAGTGGAGAAGCGCACAACTCAGCAGCGTGAAAAGGCTCCACGCCTCGGTCGCTCCCGCCGTTCCGGCAAGCAGGTGATTCCAGGCCGCCGTGACCTCCGCCGGCACGCACATGAAGGGCTCGTAGCCGCTGCGACCGACCGCGAGCTGCAGGATGAAGAGCAGGATGAGCAGCGTGATCAGTCCGAGCAGCACGCCCTGCTCGTGCAGCACGCGTTTCCAGCCGATGACGGGGCGACTCACGAGGGCAGCTTCCCCGCGGCGGTGCAGGGCGGGCAAGCGGAAAGCGGGAAGCGGGAAGCGGGAAGCGGAAAGCGGGAAGCGGGAAGCGGGAAGCGGGAAGCGGGAAGCGGGGTGTCCGCCATCGACGGGTGTCGCGCGTCCCGGAAATCAACCGCGGCTGGCGGCCGGCATTTCGCTTTCGCCGAGGATGGAGCGGGGTCTTGGAAGATGCCGCTTGCGGAGCCCGAACTGCCGCACGGCGTGTCGCTTGAGGTGCGCGGCCGCCTCGTCGACATCGTCGGTGAAGAAAATCAGGTCGGGATCCTCCGGGCTGATGGTGCCCGCTTCGGCCATCCGGTAAACGAAGTCCATCAAGGGCTGCCAGTAGTCCTTGCCCATCAGGACGATGGGGAAGTTCCGGATCTTGCCGGTCTGGATCAGGGTGATGGTCTCGAACATCTCGTCCAGCGTGCCGGCGCCTCCGGGCATCACCACGAAGGCATACGAGTACTTCACCAGGATCACCTTGCGGGTGAAGAAGTAGTGCATGTCCACCGAGCGGTCGACGTAGGGGTTGAGGTGCTGCTCGAAGGGAAGCTCGATATTGACCCCGATCGATTTGCCCCCGGCCTCGCGCGCCCCGCGGTTTCCCGCTTCCATGATGCCGGGGCCGCCGCCGGTGATCACAGTGAAGCCGAGCTTGGCGACCTCCGAGCCCATGGCGCGCGCCAGTTCGTAGTAGGTCGTGCCCTCCTTGGTCCGGGCGGAACCGAAAATCGTGACGGCGGGTCCGGCGAAGTGGAGGGCCCGGAAGGCCCTGACGAAATCCCACGACACGCGCGCCAGCGTGGCCAGTTCGCGCACCCGGGATTTCGGACCGCTGAGCATCGAGCGCTCGGCATGCTCGAGTTCGAAGGCAAGCTCCTCGCGGATCGCCGCCTCGTTGATGTCGTGTTCCTCGGTCGGCTGGGGATGGGTGGGACAGTCGGGTGGCGTCATGGGCTGGCCCTTCCTAACACGCTGGGCGGGGAATGCCAGCCATTGGGGACCGGGAGCTTGCGTCTCCCCGCCGTTGTCCCACCCCCGGGGTGAGGGTGGGGCATGTCCGATTTTGCTTCCGGCTGCCCGGTTCAGAGGAAACGTTCCGCCGCCGTCCCGTCATGATCCGGCACCCGAAATGGCTGATGTGCCCGCCCGCGGCCCGGAGAGCCCGGCACGAGCCGGCCCGGCTCGGCCTCGGAAACGCCAACCTGTGGGCCGACATGCGCGAGGTGCTGCTGGATCCGGAACCGGATTCCAAGGAGCTGGAAGTGATCCGCCGCTGGCTGCGGGAGGAGGTCGAGCGGGAACTGCTGGAGCGCCTGCGCCGCGGCAACGCCTCCGGTCTGGTCCGCTGGGCCTGCCGGCTGTCGCCCCGCCTGATCTGGAAGCTGCCCTTCAGCCGGGCCCAGCCGTCACCTCGGCATCACCGCCGCATCGTTGCCGTGCTGCTGCCGCACAAGCTTCGCCAGGTCGAGCAGCAGTTGGCGGTGTACGCGTTCCGCGAGGGCCTGACGTGACCCTTTGCTCAGTCCGGCATGCACTGGGCCACGCAATCCACTTCATCCACCGTGCCGGCCCGTCGGCGCCGGGTCTCACCCCGCCTGGATTTTTGCCGCCTCGGCCCGGACCTGATCGCGCAGTGACTTCGGCTCCCTCACCTTGGCCTGGCTGCCCCAGCTCAGGGTCCAGCGGACCAACTCCTCCAGCCGACCGACCTCGAAGCGCACCTCCACCCGGCTGCCGGTGGCATTCAACGGGGTGACCTGCTGGCTCGGGTGCCAGCGGCGTTCCTCGACCAGCCGGGCCGCGTAGCCGCTGAGTTCGATGCGGACTTCCTGCTTGAAGTCGGGACGCTCGGGATCGGTCCAGATGCCGAAGGAGGTGCCGAGGTAGGCCGGGCCGTCGAAGTCGTCGGGCACCTCGAAGCGACCCTTGAGCACCTTGGCACCATTGATCCGGGGGAACGCGAAGGTCCGCAGGGCCCGGCGCTCCAGGTCTTGGCCGATCAGATACCAGCAGTGGTCGACCTCGCCGAGGTGGTAGGGCTGGATGCGGCGGATTTCGGTCTGGCCGGAGCCGAGCTTGCGGTATCGGAACTCGACCTCGCGGCGCTGCATCACCGCCTCGGCCAGCTTGCCGAAGAGCTTGAGGTCGGTCTTGGTGACGCCGCCGGGCTTGCGGGAAAACGCCTGGTCGAGATCGGCCCAGGCGAACTTCACTTTGCCCTGCATCGAGCGGGTGAGCTTGGCGAAGACCTCGCGCATGGTGGTTTCCAGCTGGGTGCCGCGGACCGACTCGATCGCCTGCCGGGCGAGGAACAACCCTGCCAGCTCCTCGGCACCCACTTCGAAGACCGGGAAAGTGCTGACATCCTCGGTGTAGCGGTAGCCGTGGGACGGGCCGTGGTATTCGAGGGGAAGCCCGAGGCGGTCGCGCATGAAGGTGATGTCGCGCTGGATGGTTTTCTGGGTGACCTCCAGCTCCGTGGCCAGCGTCGAGCAGTTGGGCAGCCGATCCTCCATCACGGCCTCATGGATGTGGTAGATCCGCTCCATCGGTCCACGGGTCATCCCGGCGCGGTCCCCTTCCAACATTCGAGGCATGCCGGAGTCTTCCACGGGGCGGGGGAGCATGGCAAGCCTGCTCACCCTGCGATTGTCCCACCCCATCGGTTGGACTGGGTGCATGCACTCACTCCGCCATCCCGGCCGTCGCGCCTTCCTCGGTTTTATCGGAGCCCTGCTGGGAGCTCCCGGTGCGGTCCGTGCCTTCCGCGCGTTCTTCGACCGTCAAGGACCGCCCGAGGATCTCGATTGGCGGGTGCTCGACCTCTGAGCTTCTCCAAGCCAACGGACCGGGGATGTCCCACCCCGCCCCGTAGTCTCGTTTTTGCCACGCCATCCGAGGGTCCCTGACTCCGGGTCGGCTTGGTCAACGCAACCCCCCAACACAGCCCCAACCAAACCACCATGAATCCCAACCTCACCGAAATCGCCTACGTCCTCGACCGCTCCGGCTCGATGCAGCCGCTGACCGAGGCCGCCATCACCGGCTTCAACGACTTTCTCCAGCAGCAACTCGACGAGCCCGGCGATGCCAACCTGTCGCTGATGCTCTTCGACAACGAGTTCCTCACGCCCCACATCCGCACGCCCTTGCAGGACGTCCGCGGGCTGGATGCGGGCAGCTACGTCCCCCGGGGCTGCACCGCCCTGTTGGACGCGATCGGCCTGACCATCGACGAGCTGGGCAAGCGCCTTGCCGCCGAGCCGGAGGAGCGGCGGCCGGGCAAGGTGATCGTCGCTATCTATACCGACGGTTACGAGAACGCCTCGACCTGCTACACGCTGGAGAAGATCAACCAGATGATCACCCACCAGCGGAAGCACTACGACTGGGATTTCATGTTCCTGGCCGCCAACCAGGATGCCATCGCCACCGCCGCGCAGATGGGCATCGCCCGCGACATGGCCTCGGTCTCCGATCACTCGGCGAAGGGCATGCACAGCGCGCACCACGCCTTTTCCCGCAAGATGAAGTCGATCCGGCAGGAGATGCGCACCGGCGAGAAGGACGCCGACTACGACAAGCCGATGGAGGAGGTCGTGAAGGAAGAAGAGGGGCGTGATTGATTTTCCCCCAGAGAACGCTGGTCGGGCTGCTCAAGGCTGCCAGCACCGGCGCCGTCCTTCCCGAAGGGCGGCGCCGGGTTTCCTCCGGGGAACCCGCAAGGCGAGCCTGCTGGAAGCTCTCCCGGCACGACCGGAGGCAGGGGCGGGATTTCGGGGATGATCACCGGCCTTTTGAAGTGCAGGGCCTGCGGAAATCACTCGGACTGAATGGTACACGGGGACGGGATCGAACCGCCGACCGACCGGGTGTAAACCGGTTGCTCTACCGCTGAGCTACCCGTGCGCGCGGGCAGAGGGGAGCGCGGGGAGAGGTGGGAATCAAGCGATTTGTATGATCCGCCGGGCGCAGCTCGTCCGTGCATGCTGCGTCGCCGGTCAAGCGGCACAGGCGCCGGATTATTTCTTGTCACAAATTGGCGGGCTGGACTCAATGGGAGGTATGCAAGTTTCCGAACCACGCCCGCTGCGCCTGTTGGCCCTGTTGTTTCCCGTCCTGTGTCTGATCGCCGATCCGGCGGAGGGCGCCGAGCGTTCGCTGAACCAGGCGAAGGCCGAAAAGAAGGAGGTGCGCTACTCGATGATGGGTCCCCGGGACACGCTGCTTTTTTACACCTTCGCGGAACAAGGCGCGGTCCTCAGGCTGCGGATCGCGAATCAGGACGCCTCGTTCCCGGTCACCGGAACGGTCTTTCTCTTCGATGACAAGGTGACGAAGGAGGGACTCGCCAAATGGCTGAACAACCAGCACTCGGACGGGATCTTCGTCGACCCGGCCGAGCCGAAGGAGACCATCGAACTGCCCGAAGGCGCGTGCTCCGTGGTCGAGAAGAAGCTCCTCGGCGAGAAGGAGAACGAAGGCCCCGGGGGTGGAAGCTTTGCCGACTACGAGTTGAAGATCGCGGTCAAGGACCACAAGGTGGGGGAAAAGTTCGAGTTGAAGGGTTTCGAGGACAAGGCCGGGGTGTTTCTCAAGGTGACCAAGAGTTGAGCGATCAAAGCCTCTCCGGAGAGCTTGCCCATTGGTCTCGGATCCGCTCGACTGTCGGAATGAGATTGCCACTTTTCCTGCCGGCCCTCCTCGTTTCGTCCGCATTTGCCGCCGAAACCTATCTGCTCAAGGAGCCGGATGAGGCGCTCGGACTCAGCGTCGAGACCTTGTCGGTCGCAAAGAATTCGACGACAACGACCCGCACGGAGGGTGGCGTCAGGACCAGTCACAAGGCGGATGTCGTCCGCTGGCGGCAGTGGAACCGGACCTTTCGTGACGACGCGCTGGGTGGGAAGGTCCACTACCGGATGCTGCGCGATGAAGTCACGACGCGGCTCGATGGCGACGAGCGGACCCAGGCAGGTCCGCTGCACGGCAGGATCGCGATGGGCCAGCGCAATGGCGCCGGCAACTGGGTCTTCACGCTCGAGGAGGGAGCTGCGGTGGGAGATCAGGTGACCGAGCTGGAGTCGATCCAGGCGATCGAGAACCGCCGCTGGCTTCCGAACCGCAAGGTGGCGATCGGGGAAACCTGGGAGTTCACGCCGCAGTTCATCCGCAACACCCTGCGCCGGGACGTGAAGAATGCGGTGGCCGTCGGCCTGATGGAACTGGTGGCGGTCGACAAGATGCCCGACGGCGGCCGGCAGGCCCGGATCAAGGTGGTGGTTCGTGCCGGGGGCGAGGAAGTGAAGTCGGCGCGCGAGGTGGTGGGTGCCGAGGGCATGCTTTCCGGGGAGATGACCGTGGAGCTGGACCGACCGGGGGCGATGGTGCTGCGACTGGCCGGGACGGTTGTGAGCGAGGCCAAGGTCGGGACGACCGGTGCCGTCGCCCGGATCCCGGTGACGCTGCGCTTTGAATCCGAGCCGCTGCCATGACCTGCTTCCGGCCTTGCCGGTTGGCACGGGACTTGCCAGCGTTGCGGGAACATGGTTCGCCGGTCGTTCTCCCAGCTCGCTTTTTTTCTCGTGGTGGTTTTTCTGACCCTCTGTCCGGGGCCGGCCCTCGCGGCTGAGGAGGCGGCGATGTCGATGGACGAGAAACTCGACGCCTTTCTCGAGCCGGTCGCCTACTGGGCGGACAAGATCGTCTTCTTCTCGATTCCGGTGGGAGGGCACAGCGTTCCCATCGTTCTGCTGCTGCTTGCCGGTACCGGGGTTTTCCTGACGTTGTTCTTCAAGTTCATCAATTTCCGCGCCTTCCGGCTCGCCCTGAGGACGGTGCGGGGAAAGTACTCGTCGGAGGATGATCCGGGGCAGATCACCCACTTCCAGGCACTGGCGACGGCGCTATCGGCCACGGTGGGTCTCGGAAACATCGCGGGCGTGGCGGTGGCCATCGGCATCGGAGGCCCCGGCGCGGTGTTCTGGATGGTGGTCATGGGGCTGCTGGGCATGACCTCGAAGTTCGCGGAATGCACGCTGGGGGTGGCCTACCGTTTCATCGACTCCGAGGGCCGCGTCCACGGTGGGGCGATGCGCTATCTCGAAAACGGCATGCGGGAGCACGGTGTGGGCGGCCTCGGCAGGGTGCTGGCAATCGTCTTCGCCGTCGCCTGCGTGGGGGGCGCGCTCGGTGCCGGCAACATGTTTCAGATCAACCAGTCGGCGCAGCAGATCGGCGAGACTTTCGGGATCTTCAACGACGGCCAGAGTTGGATCCTCGGGGTGATCGTCGCGGCGATGGTCGGGGCGGTGATCATCGGGGGCATCGTCTGGATCGCCCGGGTGACGGCGGTGCTGGTGCCGTTCATGACGATCATCTACGTGCTCGCCTGCATCGTGGTGCTGGGCGGCTACGTGTCGGAGATCCCGGCCGCCCTCGGGACGATTTTCCGCGAGGCCTTTTCCTTCGAGGCGGGATTGGGAGGCTTCCTCGGAGGCCTGATCCAGGGGATCAAGCGCGGGGTGTTCTCGAACGAGGCCGGGCTTGGTTCGGCGGCGATCGCCCACGCCCCGGTCAAGACTCGGAGGCCCGCCAGCGAGGGGGTCGTCGCGCTGCTCGAGCCCTTCACCGATACGGTGATCATCTGCCTGATGACCGCCCTGGTGATCGTGACCACGGGCGTGTGGAAGGCGGATGCCAGCATCAACACCGCCACCGAACTCCGCGAGGGTCCGTCGGCGACGGCCCCGGTGGTCCGGCAGCTGGCCGAGCGCGACCTGATCCACATCGTCACCCCGGCGAAGGAGGGCGAGCCGTGGATGGAGATCGAGATGAAGGACCGCGATGCCGCCGGTCATGTGCTCGCCGAGGCGGTGACCGAGCGGACCGGCTGGTCGGGTGGCATCTGGCTCACCTCACGCTCGTTCGGATCGGTGATCCCGTGGTTTCCCTATGTGCTGACGGTTGCGGTGTTCCTGTTCGCCTTCTCGACGATGATCTCGTGGTCCTACTACGGAGAGCAGGCGATCTATTATCTGGTCGGCGGCAACCAGCACGTCATCACCGCCTACAAGCTCGTCTTCTGTGGATGCGTGGTCGTGGGGGCGGCGGCCTCGCTCAAGAACGTGCTGATGCTCTCCGACGCGCTGTATTTCGCCATGGTGGCGCCCAACCTGATCGGCCTCTATTTCCTGCTGCCGAGGATCCGCAGGGAACTCGACCGTTTCCTTGCCTTCAGTCGCAAGGTGGACGGCGGGGCGACGCTCAAGGAGGCTGACCAGAGCGAGGCGTGAGGTGCTTGAAATCCATGCGGTTCGGGGACGCGGCGGTTCCCCGGCGAAGCCCGGCGCTTGATCGGCGGAGAGCCTGAGGCATGCTCCGACCATGCCGCGCGAGTTTCACCTGACCAGCCGACCGAAGCCGGGTGCTTCGGGCATCGACTACCGTGCGGAGCTCAACGAGGAGCAGTTCGCGGCGGTGACCTCGGCGCCGGGACCGGCGCTGGTGATCGCCGGTGCGGGATCGGGGAAAACCCGCACGCTGACCTACCGCGTCGCCTACTTGCTCGACCAGGGCGTCGACCCCCGCCACATCCTGCTGCTGACCTTCACCAACAAGGCGGCGCGGGAGATGACCGACCGGGTGCGCGAGCTGGTGCCGCACGACCTTTCGCCGCTGTGGAGCGGCACCTTCCATTCGATCGGCAACCGCATCCTGCGCCGCCATGCCGAGGACCTCGGGCTGACCAAGGCCTTTTCCATCCTCGATCGCGACGACCAGAAGTCGCTGCTTGCCGGCGTGGTGGGGGGCATGGACATCGACACGACCGTGCGCCGGTTTCCCAAGGCGGACGTGCTGGCGACCATGTTCAGCCTGGTCGAGAACACCGGCGTCGATCTCGGGGAACTGATCGAGACGCGCTATCCGTATTTCGAGGACTGGGCGAAGGAGATCGGCGAAGTCCACAAGCGCTACACCAAGCGCAAGCTGGAGACCAACTCGGCGGACTTCGACGACCTGCTGGTGCTGACCCTGAAGCTCTTCAAGCAACAACCGGAAGTCCTGGCGCTCTACCGCAAGCGCTTCCGGCACGTGCTGGTGGACGAGTACCAGGACACCAATGCGGTGCAGTGCGAGTTGATCGACCTGCTGGCCTCCGACGGGGCCTCGGTGATGGCGGTCGGCGACGATGCACAGTCGATCTACTCGTGGCGCGGCGCCGACATGGAGAACATCCTGAGCTTCCCCAAGCGCTACGACGGCTGCCGGGTGTTCAAGATCGAGACCAACTACCGCAGCGTCCCGGAAATCCTCGACCTCTCGAACTCGGCGATCCGCGCCAACCGCTCGCGCTTCGACAAGGACCTGCGCTCGGCGCGGGCCGCGTTGGGGACCAAGCCGGCGCTGGTGCCGCTCGAGGATCCCTCCACCCAGGCCCGGTTCATCGCCCAGCGGTTGCTCCAGCTGCGCGACGACGAGGGCGTGCCGCTCGAGGAGATGGCGGTGATCTACCGCGCGCACTTCCAATCGCTGCAGGTTCAGATGGAGCTGACCAACCACGGCATCCCCTTCGCGATCACCAGCGGGCTGCGGTTCTTCGAGCAGGCGCACATCAAGGACGTCGCGGCCTTCATGCGCTTCGCCACCAACCGGCGCGACGAGACGAGCTTCAAACGCATCGTCCTGCTGCTGCCGGGGATCGGCGCGAAGGGCGCGGACAAGTTGTGGCGGGCGTGGCTCGACACCGGCTGGGCCACGAGGGAGGAGCCGCCGGAGTGGTCGGAAGTGCTCGGGGCGCTGAAGGGTGTGCCGAAGAAGGCGGCGAAGCACTGGGAGCAGCTCGGCTTCATTTTCAACGAGCTGACGCCGGGGGGGGAGTTCGCGCGGCCGGCGGACATGATCTACAGCGTGCTCGAGGGGATGTATGACGAGCATCTGCGGGCCAGCTACGACAACTACGACAATCGCCGTAGTGACATCGAGGGCTTGATGGAGTATGGTGACCAGTATGAGGACGTGCTCGAGCTGTTGTCCCAGCTCTCGCTGCTCGGGTCCGCCGACGGCGAGCCCGGGGGCGACCGCAGCGAGCCGGACAAGGAGAAGGTCACGCTGTCGTCGATCCACCAGGCCAAGGGGCTCGAGTGGAAGGCGGTGTTCGTGATCTGGCTGGCGGAGGGGCAGTTTCCCAACGCACGGGTGATCGAGGCGGACGACCCGGAGATGATGGAGGAGGAGCGGCGGCTGTTCTACGTCGCGGTGACCCGGGCCAAGGACGAGCTCTACCTGAGCTACCCGATGATCAACCCCAAGAGCTACTCCGGCGACGTGATCCAGCGTCCGTCGCGCTTCCTCGACGATTTTCCCAAGGAGATGGTCGAGGAGTGGAAGGTTCGCTCCTCGTGGGAGGAGCCGGAATGGGACGAGACCGAGTGGGAGAAGGACGCCGACGAGCCGTTTTGAGGAGGACCTGGTGAGGGGCTCCGGCTTTGGTGGTGAGGGGTCAGGGGTCAGGGAGCGGCTTGAATGGTCCACGGTGAACGAATGGTAGAGTGGGGGTTGCTTGATCGGCGGGTGCCATCGCTTCGCCCGGCACCGGGGATCTGACCACCGGCCACTCGCCACTCATCAGCCAGGCAGGAATCCGCTCACTGTTTCGCCAGCAGGCTCACGGCGATGCCGATGCCGATGGCGGCGACGATGAAGCGGACGATCTTCGCCGGCACCCGCTGGGCGAAGTGGGCACCGAGAAAATAGCCGGGGACCGAGCCGACCAGCAGGATAACCGCGAGGCGCAGGTCGAAGCTTCCGGAGACCAGGAAGAAGCCCATCGCTGCGGTGTTGCAGAGCAGGGCGAGGAGGTTCTTCAGGGCGTTCATCCGGTTCAGGTCGCGGATCCCGAGCAGGCCGAGCCCGGCGAGCATCATGATCCCGATGCCGGCACCGAAGTAGCCGCCATAGACGGCCACCCCGCTCTGGAAGAGGAGTCCCCAGCGCGGCGGCTTCTCGGGGTCGTGGTCGGGCGCATGGGCGAAGGCCCAGCGGCGGATCGGCTCGTTGGCGAGAAACAGGGCGGTCGCGCCGAGGATCAGCCACGGGACGGCGGCCTCGAACACCGAGTCGGGGAGCCGGACCAGCAGCAGCGCCCCCCCGAGTCCGCCGAGCAGCGATATGATCCCGAGCGGCAGGATCCATCTTCGCACTTCCCGCAGGCGCCGGCGGAAGGCCCAGACCGAACCGGGCATGCCGAACCACAGCGCGACGGTCGAGGTGGTGTTGGCCAGCACCGGCGGCAGGCCGACCCCCATCAGGGCGGGAAAGGTGAGCATGGTGCCGCCGCCGGCGATCGAGTTCATCGCCCCGGCGAGGAAGCCGGCGACGAGAACAAGCCATTCGGTGGGGGTGGGCACGGCGCATTCTTCCGGAGAATCGACATTCCTGTCGATCTGCACTTTGGCGGGGTGGCGCAAAGCTTTGCTTTGCGAGGCGATCCCCACGGCTTTGCCGTGGGGCGCTGGATTGGAGCGATGGACCCAACCCCGACCCGCGCGGATTTTGCCAAAGCGGGAGCTTCGGCAGCCTCTCGCAAAGCAAAGCTTTGCGCCACCTGCCTGCGGCGTTGATTCCTCGAAGGTCGCAGGCATACTCCGGCCACGTTCCCCGCCATGTTGACCCTGCTGAAGATCCGCAACCTTGCCCTCGTGGACGAACTGGTCTGGGAACTCGGCGAGGGGCTGGTCGCCGTGACCGGCGAAACCGGGGCCGGCAAGTCGGTGATCGTCGGGGCGCTCAAGCTCGTGCTGGGCGAGCGGGCCGACAAGTCGCTGATCCGCACCGGCGAGGATTCGTGCACGGTGGAGGCCGTCTTCGAACTCGGGGATCCGGACGAGGTGGATGCGGTGCTGGAGGAAGGCGGGCTGGATGCCTGCGACGGCGGAACGCTGATCGTCCGCCGCGTGATCGGCGCGAAGGCCAACCGCCAGTTCGTCAACGACTCGCCCGTCACGCTCAACCTGCTCAAGCGCATCGGCGAGCAACTCGTCGACCTGCACGGACCGCACGATCACCAGTCCCTGCTTTCGACCGAGCGCCAGCTGGTCATGCTCGATGCCTATGCCGAGGTCGATCTGGCCGGCTACCGCGAGGCCTGGCAGGCGTGGCGGGAAAAGCGCAACGAGCTGGAGGAGCTGCGCCAGGCCGAGTCGACCAGCGAGCAGGAGCTCGACCTGCTGCGCCACCAGGTTTCGGAAATCGACGCCGCCGAGCTGAAGCCCGAGGAGGAGGAGGGAATCACCGATCGCTGGCGGCGGGCGGGCAATGCCACCCGGCTGGTCGAGCTTTCCGGTGCCGCGGCCGGGCTGCTGGGGGAAGACGACACCGGGATCGTGAGCCGGCTTGGCGAGGTCCAGCGCCTGACCCGGGAGCTGGAGAAGCTCGACCCCTCGATCGCCGACCGCACCATGGGCCTGGAGGGTGCCGTCGTGGAGTTGCAGGAACTCGAAGGCGTGTTCCGCGACTACGCCGAGGAGTTGGATCTCGATCCCTCGGAAGCCGCGGAACTGGAGGACCGGGTGAATCTTTTCGAGTCGCTCAAGCGGAAGTATGGCGCGACGCTCGAGGCGGTGCTGGCCCATCGCGACCGCTGCGCCGACCGCCTGGACTCGGTGGAGAACCGCGGCGAGCGCCTGCAGCATCTCGCGGACGAGGTGGAGAATCTCCGCGGAAAGGTCGACAAGCTCGGCCGATCGATCGGCCTGAAGCGCAAGAAGGCGGCGCCGCGGCTGGCCAAGGAGATTGCCGGACAGCTCCGCGACCTCGGTTTCAAGAGTTCGAGCTTCGAGATCCGCCTCGAGGCCCGGCGCGACCCGGGATCGGCGGGTTTCGAGGCGGTGGAGTTCTTCTTCGGGCCGAATCCGGGCGAGCCGCTCCAGCCGCTGCGGCAGGTCGCGTCGAGCGGCGAGGTGAGCCGGGTGATGCTGGCGGTGAAGAGCGCGCTGGCGGATCAGGATTCGACGCCGCTCATGGTTTTCGACGAAATCGACGCGAATGTCGGCGGCGAGATCGCCCGCGCGGTCGGCCGCAAGATGTCGGCGCTCGGCGAACGGCACCAGGTGGTGGCGATCACCCATTTTCCGCAGGTCGCGGCCAGTGCGGCGCGGCACTACGTGGTCGAGAAGCAGGTCGTCGGCGGGCGCACCTGTTCCCGGCTGTTCCCGGTCGATGGCGACGGTCGCATCGGCGAACTGGTGCGCATGCTCGGTGGCGGCGGCGACTCGGCGAAGGAATTGGCGAAGAGCCTCTTGCAGGGATCATGAGGAAACGGCGCCGCAATGAGTGCCATGTCGGCAGCATCCGCCGGGTCGAGAACCCGTCGGGGGAGACGGCAGCCGAGCTCGACCTTCCGAGCCGGAAACGGAGCGCCGAACGGCTTGTGGTGGGGCGCCGTGAATGGATCCGCCTGCCGGATTTCGATGCCGGTCCGTTCCATGCCAAGACCGACAGCGGGGCGCGCAGTTCCAGCATTCACGCCGAGGAGATCAAGCTCTCGGACGACCGTTCCGAGGTGGGTTTCTTCACCCGTGACCACTACGGGCGTCGCCACTGGTGCGAGATGGCGGTGGGCGGCGTGAGCCGGGTGAAGAGCTCGACCGGCGAGGCCCGGCCCCGGATCTGGGTCGAGGTCGAACTCGAGCTGCCCGGCGGCTTCCGCTGGCGCACGCGGCTGACCCTGGCCGACCGCCGCCGGATGAAGTGCTCGATGCTGCTCGGCCGGCGGGCGCTTTCCGGGTATTTCCTCATCGATACCGCCCGCGACCACCTGATGGGGGCCTTCGATGCTCGTGACGGGCACTGAATCGAAGACGTCGATTTGAGAAATTTTGCGCTGACGAGCCGGAGGCATCCGCCGATGATCGGGCTCCCGAAATCCTGCGGCGCGACAGCCACCAACCCATGATCACACCACAGAGCTCCCTCCATTTTCTCGGCCAGATCGATGCGACCTTCAGCCCGCTCGATACCGGCATCGTCATTGGCTACATCATTTTCATCTGCATCCTCGGGATCTGGGTGGGCTTCCGTAAAAACACTTCGTCCAGCCAGCTCTTCCTGGCGGGCAGGTCGCTCGGTTGGCCGGTCATCGGCATCTCCCTCTTCTGCGCGAACATCTCGTCGATCCACCTCGTGGGGCTGGCGGCCGACGGCTACCGGGTCGGGATGCCGGTGGGCAACTTCGAGTGGGGGGCCTCCTTCTGCCTCATCATCCTCGGACTGGTCTTCGCGCCCTTCTACTTCCGCAGCCGGCTCAGCACCCTTCCGGAATACGTCGAGCGGCGCTACAGCCCGATCACGCGGACCATCCTCGGGGTGATCTTCGTCCTGTCGGCGCTGCTGGTCCACATCGGCATGAGCCTCTATGCCGGCGCGAAACTGATGAACGTGTTCTTCGGTTTCAACATCACCACCGCGATCATCGTGATCGCCGGCGTGACCGCGATCTACACGGTGCTGGGTGGATTGAAGGCGGTCATGATCACCAACGTCGTGCAGGTCATCATCCTGCTGGCGGGTGCCGCCACGCTGACCTACCTCGGCTGGCAGGCGCTGGGCGAGGAGCGGGGGATCACCACCTACGCCCAGCTGAAGGAGGCGGTCTCGCCGGACATCTCGCCGACCGTGCTGCAGCCGATCAAGAACGCGGACGGGGGATTCAACGACTTCTCGTGGCTGTGCGTGCTCGTCGGCTATCCCATCCTCGGCATCTGGTACTGGTGCACCGACCAGACCATCGTCCAGAACGTGCTCGCCGCGAAGAGCGAGAAGGACGGCCGCGATGGCGCCATCTTCGGTGGTTTCCTGAAGATTCTGCCGGTGTTCCTGATGGTGCTTCCCGGGGTGATGGCCTACGCCCTCTACCGGGACGAAATTCAGGGCGAGAACAACAACACCCTGATGATCCTGATGCAGAAGCTGCTGCAACCGGGCTTCCTGGGCATTTTCGCCGCCGGACTCCTGGCCGCGCTCATGAGCACGGTCGCCGCCGCCCTGAACAGCACCGCCACCCTGGCCTCATCGGACATCCTCAAGCGCCTGCGGCCGGACACGCCGGACAAGACGCTGGTCTGGTTCGGTCGCATCGCCTCGATCGTCGTGGTGCTGTTGGCCATGGCGTGGTCGACACAGGGTGACAAGTTCAAGAGCATCTTCGAGGCGATCAACAAGATCCCGATGATGTTCGCTCCGGCGATCACCACGATCTTCCTGATGGGCGTCTTCTGGAAGCGGGGCACCAAGCAGGCCGCCATCGGCACGTTGCTGTTCAACATGGGCATCGGGGTGATCTACCTGCTGGTGGACATCCCGATCATCACCGACAAGCAGCTCATCGCCGAGGGCCTGGGCCTGCCCTTCATGCTGGTCGGCGGCATCTTCTTTGTCTTCTGCCTGGTGATCTACATCATCGTCAGCCTGGCCACGCCCGCGCCCGACGAGGCCCACATCAAGAACCTCGTCTGGGAACATCCGCTCGGATTTCTCCGCGAAGGCAGGATTTCCGGCATCACCGACCCCCGGATCATGGCCCTGCTTCTGCTGGTCATCATGGTCGTGCTGTATGTGGTGATGTGAGGATGGAGGGTGGCCTGCCTGGTCCCGTGGTCCCAAAAGTCGGACTGCTTCGCCGGCGAGGGGCATGGAGGTCCCGCTTGAAGGGGAATGGGACCCCGGTAGAAGCCGGGATCTCCGTCCCTGCTCGGGCGGTGATGCCATGATCGGCGCCCTGCGCCTTCCCCAGGATCCGATAAGATGGGGGATTGCCTTGTGGCGGGATTCATCGGTATCTGGCCCTCGAAGATGCCCCGTAAACTATTTCGAGTCCGCTCCTCTCCCGAGCAGTTTGGTCCTGTCCACCAGACGGGAAGTGTGCCTGGGCTTGACCTCCGGGAGCTCGGGGATGATGTATCGAGATCCCATGAGACACTTTCCCGAAATCCAGCTTTCCGCCGCGGCGGCGCGGGTGCTTGGCTGCCTGCTTGAAAAGGAGGCCGTCACCCCGGATCACTACCCGATGACGCTCAACGCGCTGGTCGCGGCGTGCAACCAGACGACCTCGCGTCATCCGGTGACCGACTACCGCGGCACCGACATCGAGCAGGCGTTGCTCGAGCTTTCCGAGGAATACCTGGTGAGCAAGTGCCTCGGCGGACGTGCCGCGAAGTATGAGCACAACCTGCCCGACGTGCTCGCGCTGAGCGATGGCGAACGGGCGGTGCTCACGGTGCTCCTGCTCCGCGGCACCCAGACCGCCGGAGAACTGAAGCAGCGCACCGATCGCATGCATGCCTTCGCCTCGCTGGCGGAGGTCGAGGAGATCCTGGCCGGCTTCATCGAGTATCCACACGGCCCGTTGGTCGAGCGTTTGCCGGCCGGTGGTGGACGACGGGTCGAGACTTTCCGTCACCTGCTCGGCGGCGGGGACGACGTGGAGGCGGAACCCCTCTCCGCCCAAGCCGAGGCCGCCGACTGGCGGCAGTCGGTCGAGCAGCGGCTCGCCGCACTCGAGGCCGAGGTGTCGCGGCTGCGGGGCGGGGAGTGAATGGCCATGTGGTGCAGGATTGAGCCGGGGCGGAAGAAGAACCGCGTGGCTCCGGCCGCGCCTCTCCGCGAACCCGGTTGTCGTTCCACACCGGTCCATATTTGCGTTCCCTCCAAGGGCTTCGCTCCAGTATCACGGGGCGTCGCGGGAGCCACGCGGTGCTTTCATTTCCGCATCACGGAGCGGCGGCGGCTGAGCGGGGTTTTCGTCCGTGGCATGAGGACCTTGTTGGAGATGCCGCCGTAGTCGAGAGTGTAGAAGACCTGATCCCGATAGGCCTTGAGCAGCGGCTGCACCCGCGGCAGGGCCCGCTTGGGCATGAAGCAGAAGAGCATGTTCTTCTCGCCGGTGCGGCCTTCGCCCTTGAGAAGGGTGGTGGACAGGTCGAGTTCGTGGAGTTCCGAGGCGAGGGAGCGGACTTGGTCGTCGCCGACCACCCGCAGGGTAAGATTGCCGAGTGGAATGCGACGCTCGACCCAGATGCCGAGCACGTTGCCGATCGAGAAGCCCAGCGCGAAGAACAGCCCGAGCCAGGGGTTTTCTTGGATGCGGTCCAGCGTCACCGAGATCACCGACAGCCAGATCACCACCTCCACGAATCCGAGGATGAAGGAGGTCTTCATCCGGCCGTCGATCACCGAGATCACCCTCAACGTGCCGATGGTGACGTCGGTCATGCGGGCGAGCATGACCAGCAGGCCGATGCCGAGGGTTTCCAGCCACTCCATGGTGCGAGTCTACCCCGTTGCCGGGGTGGGGCAAGGAAGGGGGTGATCGGCAGGAATGTCGATTCTCCGGAAGGCTATCCGTACAGCGGGCCGTAGGTGGCGCAGGCGCGGAAGTCGGCACCCTCCAGGTCGGCGGTGCCGAAGGCGTTCCAGGCACTGGGGCGGAAGACGCGGTCGCCGCCGACGTTGTGCATGTAGACCGGAATGCGCAGCATCGACGCCAGCGTGAGATACAGGTGGCCGACGTGGCCGTAGGTCATCACGCAGTGGTTGGCGCCCCAGTGGTTCATGACCTCGTAGGCGCTGACGAAGGCACCCTCGCCGGTGAGCTTCGGGGCGAACCAGGTCGTCGGCCAGGTTGGGTTGGTGCGCTGGTCGAGGGCGTCGTGGACCTCGTCGGGCAGGTCGATGGTGTGCCCCTCGGCGACCTGCAGCGCCGGGCCGAGGCCGTCGACGAGGTTGAGCCGGATCATGGTCGCCGGCATGCCGCCCCTGGTGCGGTAGCGCGTGCTCCAGCCGCCGCCGGGGAAGTACTCGGTGATCGACGGGTGCCAGGTGGTCGCCTTGAGGCAGGCGTTGACGTCCTTGTTGGTGATCTCCCAGTGCGGCTTCATCACCGGTTCGCCCTTGGTGGTTTGCTCGCCGGTGCCGTCGAGGGCGGCCGGTCCGGAGTTGATCAGGTGGAGGATGCCGTCCTTGACCAGCGGATGCTTGAGGGCCTTGCCGCTGGCTTGCTTGATCGCGTCGGTGCTCCAGTAGGTGCGCAGGTCGGCGAAGATCTGGGCGGTGTTGGTCAGCAGGTGACCGAAGAGCATCCCGGCACCGTTGAGGGCGTCGTTCTCGGTGGCGAGGATGTAGGGCGCGCGCTTGCCGTTCCAGTCGAAGGAGGAGTTGAGGATGGCCTCCATGAAGTCGCCGTTGGGGAAGTGGTCGGTCCACTGGCGCTGGCCCTGGAAGCCGGCGGCGATCGCGTTGTGGCCGAGTGCCTGTTCGCCGAGCCCCTTGCGCTTGAGCTTCGGGTTGCCGACCATCAGGTCACGGGCGATCAGCGCCATTTTCACGCTGTCCTCCCATTCCTGGTCGAGCTGCTCGCGGGAGCGGGTGGTTTCCGGCGAGTTGTAGTCCTTGCCCTCCTTGCAGTGCTTCTTCACCCAGGCGAGGGCGGTTTCGAATTCCTTGGTGTCGTATTGACC
The DNA here is from genome assembly GCF_044385805.1 of Haloferula sp. A504. Taxonomy (NCBI): domain Bacteria; kingdom Pseudomonadati; phylum Verrucomicrobiota; class Verrucomicrobiia; order Verrucomicrobiales; family Verrucomicrobiaceae; genus Haloferula; species Haloferula sp. A504. Next base: position 27,521 of record NZ_JBISBU010000033.1, on the reverse strand, counting down.
CTTGCGCATGCGTCCGGCGATTTCGCTCATGTCGACCGCCTCGACCCGCATGCCGAGCCATTTCTCCCACATCGCGGGATCGACCACCGATCCGGCGATGCCCATCGAGGTGCCGCCGATCGAGAGATAGGATTTGCCGCGCATCAGGGCGACGGCGAGGCCGCAGCGGGCGAAGTTGAGAAGCTTTTCGCGGACGTCGTCGGGGATGCTCGTGTCGGTGGCGTCCTGGACGTCCTTGCCGTAGATACCGAAGGCCGGGAGCCCCTTCTGGGCGTGACCGGCGAGCACGGCGGCGAGATAGACCGCGCCGGGACGTTCGGTGCCGTTGAAACCCCAGACCGCCTTGGGCGTGTGCGGGTCCATGTCCATCGTCTCGGAGCCGTAGCACCAGCAGGGGGTCACCGTCAGGGAGACACCGACGTTCTTGCTGCGGAACTTGTCGGCGCAGGCAGCGGCCTCGCGCACGCCGCCGATGCAGGTGTCGGCGACCACGCATTCGACCGGTGAGCCGTCCGGGTAGCGGAGGGTCTCCGCGAAAAGCGAGGCCACGGCCTCGGCCTGCTGCATGGTGCGTTCCTCAAGGGATTCGCGGACGCCGCCGAGGCGGCCATCGATGGTTGGACGGATGCCGATGCGGGGAAAAGCTCCGGATTTCATGGTGCCCGAAGCCTGTCAGGACCCTCCGGACATGTCACGGGACAAGCTCCGATTCGCGGGAAGATGCGAAGCTTTTGCAGCGATAGGAGGGGTGATCCGGGCTGAGGTGTCGATCCGCGTCTCCCCCGATTGGGGCATGCCCGGAACTTGGTTTTCGCTTGGATGATGCCGCCGACCCGTGCGGAATCGACCGGACCTCCTTCCACCCTTGTTGTCCATGATGAATCTTTGCTTGTTCCTGCGTTCCGGTGCCTTCAGCGCGGTGGTGTTTCTGTTCTCGGTGACCTGCCTGGTTTCAGCGGCGCCGGTCGGGTTGGTCGAGGAAAGACCACTGGAGATCCGCACGTTGGAGGACGGGCATCTATGGATTGATTTCGGCAAGGTCTCGTTTGGCAATCTCGAACTGAAGGCTCCGCAGGACGCCGAGATCGTCGTGCATTTCGGAGAGGCCGCCGCGGACGGACGGATCGATCGCGAGCCACCCGGCACCGTGCGCTACTCCAAGGTCCCGCTGAGCATGAAGGCGGGAACGCAGATCGTCGCCCCGCCGGCCGACAAGAAGAACACCAGCACCAACGACGACCGCCATCCGCCGGCCATCCTGACGCCCGAGGAATGGGGCGTGATCACGCCCTTCCGCTGGGTGGAAATCGAAGGCTGGCCCGGTGAGTTGAAGCCCGAACAGATCGTGCGCCGCTCGGCCTTTCCGGTGGGATGGGATGACGAGGCCGCCGCGTTCGAATCCTCGAACGAGACCCTCGACGCGATCTGGGAACTCTGCCGCTACTCGATCAAGGCAACTTCGTTCGCCGGCGTTTACGTCGATGGCGACCGCGAGCGGATCCCCTACGAAGCGGACGCCTACCTCAACCAGCTCAGCCATTATTTCGTCGACCCCGACAAGCAGATGGCGCGCGACACCTACGACCGGCTGATGGAGCATCCGACCTGGCCGACGGAATGGGCGCCGCACATGGTGTTCATGGCGCATGCCGACTGGATGCACACCGGCGACGCCGAGTGGCTGAAGCCGCGGTATGAGGCGCTGAAGGGCAAGCTGCTGATGGACCGCGTCGGCAAGGACGGTCTGGTCGTGAGCAACGAGAAGCAGGTCAAGCGCGACGACATCGTCGACTGGCCGAAGGGCGAGCGCGACGGTTACGTGTTCCGCAGGGTCAACACGGTGGTCAACGCCTTCCACATCGAGGCGCTGCGGCGGATGGCGGCACTGGCCGACGCGGTGGGAAAAATGGACGAGGCGAGCGAATACCGGATGCGGGCGGACAAGGTGGAGAAGGTTTTCAACGAGAAGCTTCTGATGAAGAAGGGGGTCTACCGCGACGGCATCGGCACCGACCATGCGGCCTTCCACGCCAGCATGTTTCCGCTGGCCTTTGGCCTGGTCCCCGAGGAGCAGGTGCCGACCGTGGTCCGGCATCTGGTCGGCAAGGGCATGGCCTGCTCGGTCTATGCGGCGCAGTATTTCATGGAAGCCCTGTTTGAGAACGGGGCGGGGGATGAGGCGCTCGATCTGATCCTCGCCGACGGCGACCGCAGTTGGCGGCACATGCTGGAGAGCGGCACCACCATCACCTGGGAGGCTTGGGATCATAAGTACAAGCCGAACCAGGACTGGAACCACGCCTGGGGCGCGGCGCCGGCGAACCTGCTGCCCCGCTACGTGCTCGGGGCCGACCCGCTGGAGCCCGGATGGGAGGTGGTGGGCATCCGACCGAACCTCGGCGATCTGACCTACGCGAAAGGCCGGGTGCCGACCGTGAAAGGTCCGATCGAGATCGAATGGAAGGTCGAGGGCGAGGTCCTGCACCTCGATCTCGAGGTGCCGGAGGGGATGGGCGTCCGAATCGACCTGTCGTCCGAGTCGCGGAAGGTTTACGTCAACGGCAGCCCCAAGGCCCTGTCGCCGAAGGATGGCTGGATGCCACTCCTGCTGAATTAGGGCGGAATTCTTCGGACTTGTCAGCGCGGTGCGACCGGGTAGTTTTCCGCGTCTCCGGGAAATGCCCGTTTAGCTCAGTTGGTAGAGCAGCTGTTTTGTAAACAGCCGGTCGCTGGTTCAAGTCCGGCAACGGGCTCTCCTCCCGCTCACGACCCATCACCGACCACCCAGACCGGCTGGGGGGCCGTTCATGGATGTCGCTTGAATATCGAGTGAGCCAAAGTAGCGTAAAGACCGCTTGATGAAGGAGGCCAGTTACCGGGGCGTGATCGTGGATTGGAAGGCCAAGAGTCCTTTCGGTTTCGCGGAGGCGAATGACGAGAAGATCTTCCTGCACATCACCAACTTCGTGGACCGGCCGCGGTGGCCGGAGAAGGGCGATGAGGTTTCCTTCGAAATGGGGCAGGATGCGCAAGGCCGAATCTGTGCGCAGGACATCGTGCTGCATGTTTCGCCCAGCGTCCTCGGCTGGCGTCACCTCTTCGAACTCGGGCTGTTGCTGATGCTTCCGGCGCTTGCGCTTCCCGGGCTGATGGAGTTCCTGAGTTTCTGGTGGATCGCCTTCTGCGTCGGGATCCTGTCGTTTCTGGCCGGCCTGCTGCAGTGGCTCGACAAGCGCCATGCGATCGCCTCCAGCTCACGGGTGCCCGAGGCGACCCTGCATCTGTTTGAGCTCTTCGGAGGTTGGCCCGGGTCGTTTCTCGGTCAGCGTGTCCTGCGCCACAAGATTTCAAAGGGCTCCTACCAATGGGTGTTCTGGGCGATCGTGCTCGTGCACCAGTTGTTCGCCCTCGACTTCATCTTAGGCGGCCTGCTTTGGAACGGACTCCACGGGCTGGTGCCGGAAGCCGGCTAGCCCGAATCACGCGCTTGGAGGCAGGCCGCCCCCGGCCTGCGGGCCGATTGGCGTTCGCAAGCGGGAAGCGTTGCGGGGCGAGGGCGCCCCGCCTCCGGAAGCGGCCGCGACGGCGTGCCGATCCTACAGCTTCGTCTTGTGCAGGACGAACTCGGGAAGGTGGCGAATGACCCCCATGACGAGTCGCCACCAGCCGGGCAGGTAGGCGGTGGACTTGCGCTTGTGGATCGCCTTCCAGGCGGCCTCGCCGACTTTCGAGGCGGAGGAGAAAAGCGGGCCCTTTTCGATGTTGGCCGTCATCGGGGTATCGGTCAGGCCCGGCTTGAGCAGGGTGATGGCGACGGCCGGCAGGTCGGCGAAGCGATGCCGCAGGCCGGCGAGGAACGTCTCGAGAGCCGCCTTGGTGGCGCCGTAGAGGTAGTTCGACTGACGCCCGCGGTCGCCGGCGACCGAGCCGAAGACGGCCAGCGTGCCCTTCTGTTGCTTGTCGAGGATGCGGGCGCAGGCCGCGGCGATGCGGACCGGGCTGATCAGGTTGATGTCGATCTCGCGGCCGGTGGCGTGGGGGTCGGCAAGGGTGGCGTCCTGGTCGGGCAGCGAGCCGTGGGCGATGAGGAAGAGGTCCCATTCCTTTCCCGCAAGCAGGGACTCCCAGCCGGCATCCGGGTTGAGCAGGTCGGTGGCATGCACCTCGCACACCGCGCCGCGGGCACGGAGGTCGGCGGCCACGGTTTCGAGGCGGTCGGCATTGCGACCGATCAGGAGGATCTCGGCGGGGCGGTCCGCCAGCAGGGCGCGCAGGGTCTCGCCGGCGATGGCCGAGGTGGCTCCGAAAACGGCGGTGCGGTAGGATGGGGAATCGCTCATGGTGGCGGGGCGGGGGTTCAGGCGTTCATCCGTTTCCAGAAATCCGAGCTCATGCCGGGATCGACATGCGGGCGGAATTCATCGAGGCGCGGATACGAGCGGACAAAGTCCTCCCGGCTCATCCGGGCGTCCTTGGCGGGGTAGAAGCGGGCGTCGCAGGAGCGGGCCACCTCGTCGAGGCGCCCGAAGAGCTCGAGGGTGGATTCGCCCTGGTTGGCGAAGTCCAGGGCCAGGGTGATGCCCGGAGAGGGGAATGACAGCATCCCCGGCGAGGCCTTCTCTCCGAAGGTCTTGATGACGGCGAGGAAGGAGCCCTGACCGCTCTCGGCAATGATCCGGAGCATCTCGCGCATCGGTTCGGCGCCGGCACCGGTGGGGGTGACCACCTGATACTGGAAGAAGCCGCGCTTTCCGTAGATCCGGCTCCAGCCCTGGACCGAGTCGAGCGGATGGAAGAACGGCGAGTAGTGCTGCTGGAGCGAATTCGTGCGGCCGAAAAAGCGCCGGTAGTAGAGGGTGTTGAAGGCGGTGATGCTGAAGCGGTTGAGCGCGAAGTTGGGGAAGTCGACCGGTACCGAGGCACCGGGCGGCTTGTGCGGATCCAGTCCGCCGTGGGCCGACCAGTTGCCGCGGATGAAGATCCCGCGCCCGAGGCTTCTCCCGCTGGCGGCGCAGTCGATCCACGCCACGGTGTGCTCCCAGAACCGCTCGGAGTCCTTCGACAGCTCGAGGAATTCATCGAGCCCGCTGAAGCGAACCAGTTCGACATCGAGCTGCGCCGAGCGGATGGGCACGAGCTGGAGTTCGGCCCAGGTGATGATGCCGGTCAGCCCGAGACCCCCGATCGTCGCGGCGTGGCGGGGGTTGCCCTCGGAGAGCAAGGTCCGGGTGCCGTCCGAGCGCAGCAGCTCGAAGCGCGGCACATGGTTGCCGAAGCAGCCGGCGCGGTGGTGGTTCTTGCCATGGACGTCGTTGGCGATCGCCCCGCCGAGCGTGACCAGCCGGGTGCCCGGGGTGGTCGGGAGAAACCATCCGCGCGGCACGCAGAAGCGCAGGATCGCATCGAGCGAGATGCCACCCTCGGCACGCAGCAGGCCGGTCCCGGGATTGAAGTCGAGGATGCGGTCGAGGAAGCGGGTCTCGATCATGCGTCCCTCGCTGAGCAGGCAGGAATCGCCGTAGGAGCGACCGAGGCCGTAAGCCAGGACCGGGCCCGGGGCGGGCCGGATCTGGTCGGCCCAGGCGGGGGCGTCGACGGTGGTGGTGACCGGTGAAACGCGGCCCCACGAGTGCATGGTGCGGGTGGTGTTCACGATGGCAGGGGTTGGGCCAGCAGCACACAGGCCAGGCCGGCAAGGGCAAGGATCCAGGTGCCCCGGTCCTTCAGGGCGAAGACCACCGGGTCGTCGTGCATGAGGCCGCGGTGGGTCAGGAACCAGATCCGGGTGATCCAGTAGAAGGCGATGACGCAGATGCCCCAGAACCACTCGTGGCGGGCGTAGAGCGAGGTGACCTGGTCGCTGTTGGAGTAGAGCGAGAGGACGATGCAGGAGGCCACACCCGAGGCGATTCCCAGCGCGGAGATGGTCGGGAGGTCGTCCTGCAAGTAGCCGCGGCCCTTGATTTCGCCGTCGCCGCTGTCGGCGGTGATGCGGAGCTCGACGCAGCGCTTGGCCGCCGCCAGGGAAAGGAAGATCAGGAAGGTGAAGGCGAAGAGCCAGAACGAGACCTTGGCCTCGGAAATGATGATGCCGCCGACAATCCGCGAGAGGTAGAGGAAGGTGAGCAGGAAGATGTCGGCGATGGCAACCCGCTTGAAGTAGAGCGAGTAGGACAGCGTGGTCGCGATGTAGCCGAGCAGCAGGAGCCCGAAGGTGGGGGAGAGCACGAAGCCGCCGACGAGCCCCGCGGCGACCAGGCCGGTCGAGGCGATGAGAATGCGCTGCAGGCTGGTCCGGCCGGAGGCCGCGAGCCGATCCCGCTTGCGGGGGTGGGCGCGGTCGTACTCGAGGTCGAGCAGGTCGTTCCACAGGTAGGTGCCCGAGGCGCACAGGCTCATGGCGAGGAAGGCGGCCGCCAGTCCGGCCAGTTGCCAGACGGTGTGAAAGTGGTGCCCGGCGAGGAAGGGCAGGGCGATGAGAAGATTTTTGGCCCACTGGTGGACGCGGATCGCACGCACCCAGTCCGGCCACGAGGTCGAGTTGGTGCAGAAGGAGCGTTCGACGTCGTAAACGGCCTTCGTCTTGGTGAGCGTGGACTCGTCGTGATAGACGACGATGGCCTTCCGTGCGTGTTCCCAGACGGCTTGGTCGGAGGTGGAGTCGCCGGCGTAGTCGAAGCCCTGCTCCCCGAAGCGCTCGACCAGCAGGGCGGCCTTGGTTCTGCCCTTGAGATTCGTCTCGTCGTCCGACGCCAGGATCTCGTCGAAGGGGAAGAGGTCCCGAACGGGGCCGAGCGCCTCCTCGTGCGACGCGGTCACCAGCAGGATCTTCCGGCCGTTCGCCTTTTCCTCCTCGAGCCACGCGAGGACCTCCCGGTTCACCGGGGGCGGGGTCTTCGGGGGATCGACCGCCCGGGCGAGGCGGCCCTTCAGGTGTTGTTTGCCCTTTGCAAGCCAGATCGGCAGCCGCCAGGCATCGAGGGGCCGATGGCGCAGCAGGCGGAGCACACCTTCGATCAACAGGTCCGAGCGGATGAAGGTGCCGTCGAGATCGACGCAGAGGGGGAGGTTGTCCGTTTCCTCACTCATCTTCCGGGCCTTCCCCGAGGGCCTCGAGGGCGGCGAGCAGTTGGGGATTCTCGGGGTGGAAATCGAGGCCGCGGGTGAGTTGATGGCGCTGTTTCTCGGAGTCGCCGGCGTTCCCGTACATCTCGGCGGCGGCAAGGATCGCCCGAAGATGGAAATCCGAGCTGGGACGGCGCAGGACTTCGAGGAGGTGGGCGAAGGCCTCCTCGGTGCGCGCGGGATCGCGGCCGATCATCTTGCCCAGATAGTAGTTGATCGACTGCGGGCTCTCGGGGTCGATGTGCCGCTTTTCCCGCGCGGCCTGGAGCATCGCCATGGCCTCTTCGAATTCCTCCCGCTCGTAGTGGACCCGGCCGAGGACCACATAGGGGGTCGAAATGCCCTCCGTGTCCTCGATGGCCTTGCGGGCGAAGGGCTCGGCCAGGTCCGGTCGGCCGTGATCGACCATCACCTGCGCGACGACCATTTTGGCGAGGTACTGATGGGGACGGGCGGCGGCGGTGCGCGCCATCATTTCCACGGGGACCGTCCAGGCGCTGGCCCAGACGCGGAGTTCGACCAGATTGGCGGCCCGGGCCGTGACGACAAGCGCCAGCAGGACGAGGGCGAAGCGTTTCGCCGAGGGTTCGATGTCGGCCTTGCGCGACAGGCGGAGGAGGCTGCGGAGAATCGCGACCGTGGCGAGGGTCAGGCCGATCGCGGGGATGGGCACGTAGTAGTCGGCGTAGGGGGTGTTGCCGAGCGGGACGAAATTTCCCGAGGGAAAGGCGGCGAGGAAGAACCAGGCGAGGCCGAGGACGAAGAGGTTGCCTGGTTTCCAGAAGCGGATGCAGAGCACGCCGATGCCGATGAGCATGAGCCAGCAGAAGGGGATGATGATCGCCGGAATCGACCGGTCCCACAGGTAGCTGCCGAGGAATTCGAGCCGGCCCCACGGAGCGAGCCACATCAGGAAGTGGGTCCACAGGAAATAGGGGGCCGAGGCGGCGATCTGCCAGTTCTCGATTTCGGTGGTGAAGGACGGGTTGTTGAGGCGGGCGGTGGACGACCCGCTCTGGTGCCGGATCAGCAGCCAGGCGATCACGACCACCGCGATCCCGGCGTAACGGGCGATGCTGGATCTGGCGAAGAGGCGGCGTCCGCGATAGAGGTCGAACATCACCGCCAGCGGGGCCGTCGCGACCGCGGTTTCGTAGGAGCAGAGGCCGAGCGCCAGCAGCAGGAAGAAGCCGATGCCGTCGGGCAGACGCCCGGATTCGCCACGCCAGCGGTCCCACAGGGTCAGGCCGAAGGCCATCGAGGCGGCGGCGACCGAGATGTTCAGGGCGCTGGGCCAGATCGCGGTGCTCACGTGGGCGGCCGAGAGCGACCAGATGGCGGCGGCGGCCAGCGCCCACAGCGGGCTGCCGGTGAGGCGCCGGGCCAGGGCGAAGACGCCGAGGGTGGCGACGAGGTAAGCGGCGAGTGTCACCCAGTGGTAGGCCACGGCGGAGGCGCCGGCCTGTTCCATCAAGTAGAAGAAGACGTTCTTCACCGGGCGGAAGAGCGAGAACACGTCGCTGCCGAGTGCATCCGCCACCGAGTCGAAGGTCTCGATCTGCTTGAGCGAGATCAGGTCGTCGAACACCAGCGGTGCCTTGAAGGCGGGCTGCAGCAGGATGGCCAGCACGACCGCGAGCACCACCATGCCGGCCACGGCGATCCACCGGTGGCGGGTGGGGGTGGGCTGGGAATCGTCGCGGTCCTCCATGCGCCGCCTAGAAAAACCACGAAGCCGGTAGTTTGGAAATCCTAAATATTGGAGATGGGAAGGATGCCGGAGCCGGCCACCGCTTGATGGGGTGTCGAAATCCGCTCTCCCGGAGCGGGCCTTTTCCTGCTTAGGCTGCGGACACGATGACGCGGGCAATGGTTCGAGGCGTGGTGGCGCTGCTGGTTTCCGGGGCGAGCGCCGGGGCGGCGGATTGGGGCGAGGACCTGGCGCGGAAGTTCGGCGGCAGGCTCGATGCGATCGACCAGGAGTTGGCGCGGATCGATGCGGATCTGGTCGGGTTGCCGGTTTTGCCGCGCGACGATCAGGGAGGGTCGGGGGGATTTGCCAGCCTGCATCCCGAGCCGCGGGGCGAGTTTCCCATGGTGGTCGAGTGGGGCGAGCCCGCACCGGTCGACTTTGTCGCGCTGGTGCCGGCGCGCCGCTACGAGATCGACGGACTGAACCGGCAGTATGGTCTGCCGGACGACTTCCGGGTCGAGTTGACGGATGCGCAGGGTGAGGTCGTGACCACGGTGGCGGAGGTGACCGACACCTGGAGCCATCCGGTGCGCGGCGGTCATCCCTTCGTCTTCCGGCTTTCACCGCCGGTCAAGGCGGCCGGCCTGAGGATCGTCGCCCAACAACTGCCGGGCGATGGCGATCGATTTGCCCACGCCTGGTCGGAAGCGTTCGTTTTTTCCAGGGGCGTCGATCTGGCGGCCGGGACAAGGGTCGGCAATCCGGGCGGCCAGAATTCGGCGGCGCCGTGGCAGTGGGCGCCGGAGTTTCTGGTCGACCGTCAGACGCCGCTGGGCCTTCCGGAAATGCCGGCGGGGGAACACCGGAACATCGGCTGGCTTTCACGGGGGCGCGAGCGGGCCGACGAGGTGACCTGGCTCGAGCTCGACCTGAGCGAGGTGCGGCGCTTCGACCGCCTGAGGCTGATCCCCGCGCGGCGCCCGACTTCGGATCTGCCGAGCGGCTTCGGATTTCCCCAGACCTTCAAGGTCAAGGTCGGCGAGCAGCGGGACGATTTCGAAACGAACGGCTCGAAGCTGGAGGTTTCCATGCGCAATCCCGGTCACAATCCCGTGGAGGTGAAACTGGGTGAGCTTTCCGGGCGCTTCGTGCGCATCGAGGCGACCCGCTTGTGGAAGCCTTTCGAGAGCTACCCGGCGTTTTTCGCGATGAGCGAGGTCGAGTTGTGGAACGGCCCCGAGAACGTGGCGCTGGGGGCGCGGGTGCGCTCGCCCGACGGGATGGGAAACGTGATCGCCTCCGGTGCCCGCTTCTGGAGCACGGTGAGTTTGTGTGACGGCTACGGGCCCGACGGGAAACTGGTGCCGACGCAGGAATGGCTGGCGGCGATCGACCGGCGGCTGGCCCTCGAGACCGAGCGCCACGAACTGCGGCGCGAAGCCGGCCGGATCATTGCCGACTGGCGCCGGGCGGTCTTCTGGGTGCTCGGGTTGCTGGGCGGCGTGGGTGGCGTGGCGCTGGTCGTCCTGCCGCTGCGCTACCGCATCCGGGAGCGCCAGCAACTGCGGGCGGTGCGCGAGCGGATCGCCGGGGACCTGCACGACGAGGTCGGCAGCAATCTCGGCAGCATCCAGATGTTCGCGGATCTGGCCGAGGGGCGGACCGGGCCGTCGAAGGAGCTGAGCCGCATCCAGCGCATCGCGGCGGAAACGGTGAGCGCCGTGCGCGACATCGTGTGGCTGCTGCGACCGCAGGGCGGGGCACGGATCGGGACCGTCGAGCATCTCCGCGAGACCGCGTCGATCATGCTCGAGCGTCTCGAGTGGAAATTCACGGCCAACGAGGCGGCGTGGCAGACGGAGCTTTCCGACGAGCAGAACCGGCACCTGTTCCTCTATTTCCGCGAGGCCCTGCACAACATCCTGCGGCATTCGGAGGCGAAGACCGTGACGATCCATGCCGATGAGGGCGACGGAGTCTTCGCGCTACTGATCACGGATGATGGGGTGGGCATCCCGGAGGCCAAGCGGGAACGTCCGGCGACCCTGAGGGCGTTGCGCCAGCGGGCGGAGGCGTTGCGGGCGGAGTTTGGCGTCGAGAGCAAGGATGGTGATGGCACCGCCTTGCACCTTGCGATCCCGCTGCGAAAGTCCAAACGAAGCAACGCGGGGATTGCCTCGAAGGCGGCGCAAGGTGCATGATCCGACCGTGGCGAAGGACGATAATGGGGCCGAGAGGCCGACGCAGGTGATCCTGGTGGAGGACCACGCGGACTTCCGCGAATCGGTATCGATGGTCCTCGAGGACCGCGGTTACGAGTGCGTGGGCGATTTCTCGACCATGGAGGATGCGCTGGAAGCGATGCGCGGCGGTCTCCAGGCCGACGTGGTGCTTTCGGACCTCGGCCTCCCGGGAATGAGCGGCATCGAGGGCATCAAGCAGGTCCGCGAGATCATGCCCCGCTGCCAGGTGCTGGTGCTGACCGCCTTCACCGACAAGGAGAAGGTCTTTGCGGCCCTCGAGGCCGGTGCCCACGGCTACCTGGTGAAGGCCGGCAGTGCGACGCGCCTGATCGAGACCCTCGAGGAGGTGCTCGCCGGTGGGACGCCGCTCGATCCGAAGATCGCGGGCATGATTCTTTCGAGCTTCCGCAAGCTCAGCCCGATCGCCGGTGCCGAGACGCTCTCGGATCGAGAGTGCGAGGTGCTGCAACTTTCGGCGAAGGGCCTGACCCGCCAGGAGATCGCCGACTCGCTGAAGCTCAGCACCCACTCGGTGACCGAGTACATCCGCCGGAGCTTCGACAAGCTGCACGTGCGCAGCCTTCCCGCCGCCGTCAGCGAGGCAATTCGCCGGGGCTTGCTGGATCTTTCGTGAGGACCGCCGATCTCCGAATCGGCATCCGGCGTGGCTGTGTCCGGTAGGCTCCGATGCCGATTCGGAGATCGGCGGTCCCTGTCCCTATTTATGGCGACATGACAGGATGGCGGAAATCGCGCACTCTTCCGCTGTCGCCGGGAGTAGAGGCCCCGGTTTCATGACACCCAGAAAAGGGTTCGCGCGCAAGCGCGGCCCTTTTTTGTTTTCAGGGCCGGGGGGCCGCGCGGAAGCGCAGGAAGTACCGGTCCTCGCCGCCGGGAGGCGTGACGGTCCGCTGCGCGCCGTTGATCGAGATCCGTGCCTCGGGAACCGGGGTCCAATCGCCGAGATCCGGCGACTCCTCGGCGCTGAGTGCGGCGTATCGCTCGTCGGCCGGCGTCCACGAAACGCCGCCGGGCCACGATCCGGTGAAGGGCGTCGAAAAGGTGTTCGGCGGGGTGCCGAGGATCATCTCGACGAGGTTCGGCAGCCCGTCCCGGTCGGGGTCGTCATCGGGACCATCGGTGGTCACCCCGAAGCCCGCGATCCAATCGAGGTAGGGTTGGTCGGGATCGAGCAGAAGGATGTCGAGGATCTCCCGATTGCTGAAGGGCGTGATGGTACCGGGGAAATCCGGATCAGCCGCAGCGATCTGATTGATCGCCGCGATGACTTCGTTGGCGATGAGTAACTGACCGACGGTGTGGGGGTGGAAGCCGTCCTTGCAAAAAAGGTGATCGGGCGGGTTGTAGGGATCGCCCGCGTCGCTCACAAACTCGGTGCCATTGAGGTCGTAGGGTCCGGGAACCAAGCCTAGTTTGATGTCAAGGATTTCACTGGTCAGGTTGTCGACCCTGGCCACCGTGGTCTTGGATTTCGTGGAAAAGGTGCTCACGATGTCTTGGTTTATGAGCGCGATCGCGGCGCGGGCCGCCGCGATGTCCGGGCTGGTGCGGGAATTGAACACGTCCGGTGTCGCACCGACATCGGGGACGGTGGCAACCACAATTGGTAAGTTTGGTGCCTGAGTCCGAATCCGGGTGTGGATAGTCTCAATTCGGTCGTGGACCTCACTCAGGAAAGGATTGGGTGGCGGGGTGGTGATGATGTTGTCGTAGGCTCCCTTCAGATCGTTGCCGCCGAGGAGGATGACGGCGACATCGACGGACCCAAGGGAGGCCAGTAGGTTGCTACCAGTGTTTGCAAACAGACCCGGGTAGACAAAGCCAGAGGTCTTGCCATTAAGAATATTTACCCAGTCCTCGGTGGTCATGGCCACGAGTGCGAAGTTGTATTGGTAACCTTCGTAGCGCGTGTCTCCCGGATTGAAAATGTTCCATAGCCTCGTCCACATTCCGAACACTCCAAAATCCGCCTCGGCAGATCTTCTCAGCTCGAGTAGCTCCGGCCAATTGAACGCGCGTGGGTTGTTCGAGGGAGGATCCGGCTCGGGATAGACGCTGCCAACGGTGAAAATGTTGTCGAGGCTAGAGATCGCTCCGTATTCATCTGTAATGCTGTCGCCGATGGTCAGGATTCTGACCTGCGCCGTGGACACGGCGCAGGTCAGCAGGAGGATGACAGCCAGGAAGCGAAGCATGCGGGAACCTACCCCCATTCTCCGGGCTGGCCAGCCGGGATTGCCGCTCAGACCCAGCGCTCGATGATCCACCAGTAAACCGGGATCCCGACCACGATGTTCAGGGGGAAGGTGATCCCCATGCTCATGGTGAGGAATTTCGCGGGGTTGGCGTCGGGCAGGGTGTCCTTGAGGATGGCCGGGGCGACGATGTAGGAGGACGAGGCACACAGGATGGTGAGCAGCAGGGCGTCGCCGTGCTGGAAGCCGAAGACCTTGCACAGACCGATGGCGATCATGCCGTTGACGATCGGCGCGATGATGGCGAAGGCCACCAGCAGCGGCGGGAAGTGGTCGAGCTCGCGGAACTTCCGCCCGACCACCGTGCCCATGTAGAGCAGGAAGAAGACCAGCATGCCGGTGAACATGTCGCCCCCGATGAAGGTCGCCAGGGGCGAGGTCTCGGTGCCGAGCGCGGTGAGCAGGTAGCCGATGGCCATGCTGCCGACCAGCACCAGCAGGGTGCCGTCGGTGAGCGACTCGCGGATCACCGTCCGGGTGGACTTCGTCGACTTGGTTTTCATGGCGAACTGCGCCATGAGCACCGCAATGATGATGGCCGGGGTCTCCATCACCACCAGGGCGACGGTCATGTAGCCCTCGTAGCTCTGGCCGATGGAGGTCAGGAAGCCGGCGGCAGTGATGTAGGTCAGCGTGCTGTTCGAGCCGTAGGTCGCGCCGATGCCGCAGGCGTCGGCCACGCCGAGGCGCTTCTTGAGCAGCAGGAAGGAGTAGAAGGGCACCAGGGCGCTCATCGCGATGATGATGCCGATGATGATCATCCCGTCGCCGAAGAGCGGCGAATGGTAGAGGCTGATGCCGCCCTTGAAGCCGATCGAGAGCATCAGGTAGAGGCTGAGGAAGCGGACCACCGATTCGGGGATCGTGAGGTTGGACTTCAGCAGCACGGCGACGAAGCCCAGGATGAAGAACAGGACGCCGGGGTTCAGGACGGTGGTCAGGGATTCCATGAATTTCAGATGGTTGATTTCAGATTTCAGATCGGGAAGGCCGTTGCCTCCTCGATCCGCGACAGGTGAACACAAATTCGTTTGTTCTTTCCATTAGTGGATTTAAAGAATATCGTTCTTAAAAAACGAACGATGGGATTTCTCAACTACCACCACCTGCGCTACTTCCGGGCGATTGCGAACGAGGGCACGCTGACCGGTGCGGCGGCCCGGCTCGGGGTGTCGCAGTCATCGATCAGTGTGCAGCTCCGCCAACTCGAGGAGAGCCTCGGGCAGCCGCTTTTCCATCGGGAAAAGAAGTCGTTGGTGCTCACCGAGGCCGGGACCATTGCGCTCGACTACGCCGAATCGATCTTCCAGGCGGGCGACGAACTGGTCGCGACACTGGGTCATCAGACCACGGCCCGGAGGCGGATGCTCAGGGTGGGATCGGTCGCGACCCTCTCGCGGAACTTCCAGCTCCAGTGCCTGCGGCCCTTTGCCGGACGGGACGACGTCGAGCTGGTGCTGCGCTCGGGGAGTCTCAGCGAGTTGTTGCGCCAACTGCGCGCGCATACCCTCGACGTGGTGTTCTCCAACCTCGCGGTCCGGCGCGACGCGGAGACCCCCTGGTACAGCCATCTGCTGGAAGAACAGCCGGTCGCCCTGGTCGGCCGCAAGTGGCGGGGGAGGAAGCGCTTCCGTTTTCCCGAGGATCTGGGCAGGGAGCCGCTGCTGTTGCCGACGACCGACAGTGCCGTGCGCGGTGCCTTCGATCTGGAGCTGGAGCGGGCGGGGATTCGTCCGGTGATCGCGGCCGAGGTGGACGACATGGCCATGCTGCGTCTGCTCGCCCGCGAGGGTGCCGGACTGGCGCTGGTGCCGCCGGTGGTGGTGCGCGGCGAACTGGAGCGGGGCTTGCTCAAGATCCACCACCGCTTCGCCGACATCCGCGAGGCCTTCTACGCGATCACCCCCAGTCGCCGGTTTCCCAATCCGCTGGTCGATGAACTGCTGGCCGCCTGTCGCGCGGCGTGAGCTATTCGGGCGGCGCCGCCGGAACCGCGGCGGTTTCGACCAGGGGAATCAGCCGGACCGGGCCGAGAAGTCCGGCGGGTAGCTCGGGATGGCCGGGGGCGAGCAGGTTGGCGACCCGGATGCTGAGGGTGTTGGTGCCGGCCTTGAGCATCGGGCCGACGTCGAAGCGGTGGGGCGGGGCAAAGGCAATCCCGGCGGGAAGGCCGTTGAGGTGGATCTCGGCGCTGTGCGCGACCCCGCCGAGGTCGAGCTGCCAGTGGCCTTCGCCCGGGTCGGGCAACTCGAACTCGATGGTGTAGCGGGCGACGCCGGTGAAGGAGGCCACCGCCGGATCGGCCAGGGTTTTCCATGATCCCAGGACCGGGCTGGCGACGGAGTCCGGCCGGACCGGGCCGCCCTCGAGAAAGTCGATGTTCCAGGTGCCGGCGATGGGCAGCGGGTCGCGATCGGCGACGAACTCCTTCCACACGGCGTCGGCGATTTGGGGCTCGCGGTAGGTGCGGAGGATGCGGGACTCGCCGGGGTCGAGTTGGAGGCGCACCGAGGCGACGCCATCCTTTTGCCGGACCTCGGTGAAGCCCGAACGCTCGGGGAAGCGGGGGTCGAGCAGGCGGATGGAGGCGGCAGGCCTGGCGAGCGGGATCCATTCGTCGATGGGGCGGTCGCCGGTGTGGACGACGAAGTAGTGGTGGCCGTCGGCATGGCTGCGGCGGACGAAGTGCAGTCCCTCGCGGGTCATCGGCTCGGGCGTGACGCCGAGCCGTTCCGCAAGCTCGACGGCGTCGCTGCCCTCGGCGACGGAGGCATCCGGCATGGCCTGGATGGCGCTGACCAGCGTGCCGCGGCGGATGTCGGGCGAGGGGAGTCCGGGCACGTCGCGCGGCCATTCGCCGAGGATGCCGATCCTGGCGCCGGCCCGGGCAAGGTCGAGAAGCTTGGTGGCGGTCGTCTCCGGCAAACGTCGTACTTCCGGCAGCACGATCCCGGTGTAGGTGAGTCCGCCGAGGATGATCCTGCCATCGGCCACGACGGCCTGCCGGAGGAGGCGGTCGCTCACGATGTCGTAGTCGACGCCGCCCCGGTCGAAGTCGGTGGCTGCGCGATGGAAGCCCGTCGGCTCGAGCCAGCGGCTGCGGGCGACGGGCTCGTCGGGAAGTCCGTCGCGCTCGACGTGGAAATCGTGCGCCGGAAAGTAGAGCAGCAGGTCGGGGTCGGGCGCTCCGGTCTGCAGCACGCTCTGGCAGCGATCGACGTAGGCGGTGAAGGCCGGGAGGTGACGCCACAGTCCGGTGCCCGGGTCGAGCGGTGCCCGGATTCCGCCCGTGCCCCGGCCGTCGAGGATGAGTTGGTTGGCTCCGGCCAGCCACAGGTGGTCCGCCGTGCGCTTGAGCAGGGCGGGGGTGAGGAGTTGGTCGGTGCGGAAGCTGCCCTGGACGATGGGCTTGTAGGTGAGATGGGCCGCCGAGGCGGCAAATTTCGCCGTCACCGGCGGCAGTTGACCGTTATTGATTTCGATGAGCGTGCCCGGGATGTCGGCAACCGCGTGCACGTCGAGTGGATGACCCGGGCCACCGGCGAGGAGGCTGCGGGTGAGCGAGCCCCGGTCGCGGGTGTGCTCGTGCCAGGCGAGCAGGGTCTCGTAGCGCAGGTCGTCGAGGGTTTCCCGGTAGTCCGAAAACAGCCGCTCGACCGTGCCGGCCGTCGCGTCGCCGAAGAGGGCCGGGAGTTCCTCGCGCAGGTCGTAGCCACGGAGCCTTCGAAAGGCCGGGACCAGTTCCCGCGACCAGTCGGCACCGGTGGACCGGGTGCGTTCCAGGGTGCGGGCGCGGGGCAGCGGGGCAGCGGCGGCGAGGAAGGCCTCGTCGAGGCGGTCCAGCCGGTCGATGGCCGCCGCCGGAGAGAACGGGTCGAGGTGACGGCCCGCCGTTTGATGGATCGCGCCGAAGATCCTCCAGGTCCCGGGCGGGGCTTCCCAGATGAGCCGGCCGGCCTCGAGATCGACGAAGTCGGAGAGGTCGATCGGGGCCCCCTGGCGTGGCCAGGCACCGAGGCAGTCGATGGTGCCCTCGGGCAAGGCGATGTCCACCGGTCCGGCGGCGACGGTGGTGATGACCGGGTGGAGGGAAGTCTCGCGGCCCTCGTCGTTGGGGGTCTCGGGAATGGCGCCGCGCTGGGTCGCCAGGTCGAATCCCATGCCAAGCTTCGCGCAGGTTTCCGCCGCCAGGCGGCAGCGCTCGATCCACGCGGGATCCGGCCACAGCATTGCGGGGTCGGGACCCTCGGGAACCACCTCCACGCCACCAAAGCCCGCGGCGGCGACGGCCTTCAGGACGGCCTCCGCATCGGCAGGCAGTTCGCCGCTGGCGGGCCAGCGCCAGCGCAGCCACGGCCGCGACTCGGGGTCGAGTTCGGGCCATTCCCGAGCCGGGGTGATCTCGGCGGGGCCGTCCTCCGGCCACGGCGGGAGTTCCGGATCCTCGGCAAGGACCGGGATGACGAGCAGCAGTGGGAGGAGGCGGAGCATCGGGCGGGCCGCATGGCAGCATTCCCGGAGGCACGATCCAATCAAGAAGGTGTGGCTGGTGAGAAGATGAAATCCGGGCCTGGCGGATGAAATCCGCCGCCACGGGGAGAAAAGCCTCTTGCCCAGTGCTTCGCAAAGCTTAAGCATCGGGCCAACGGATGACCCCAGATCCCGACCAGCACGTCTCGCTCGGCGAGATGTATTCGGACTATTTCCTCGATTACGCCTCATACGTGATTCTCGAGCGTGCGGTGCCGCACCTCGGTGATGGGTTGAAACCCGTCCAGCGCCGGATTCTTCACTCGATGAAGGAATTGGACGACGGTCGCTACAACAAGGTCGCCAATCTCATCGGTAACACGATGAAGTACCACCCGCACGGCGATGCGGCGATCGGCGATGCGACGGTGAATCTCGGCCAGAAGGACCTGCTCATCGATACCCAGGGAAACTGGGGCAACACGCTGACCGGGGACGGGGCCGCCGCCCCGCGTTACATCGAGGCCCGGCTGACCAAGTTCGCGCTCGAGGTGCTCTTCAATCCGAAGACGACCGCCTGGACGCCGAGCTACGACGGGCGCAACAAGGAACCGATCACGCTGCCTTCGAAGTTCCCGGTGCTGCTCGCCCAGGGGGTCGAGGGCATCGCCGTCGGCCTCGCGTGCAAGATGCTGCCGCACAACTTCAACGAGATCATCGACGGATGCATCGCGGCGCTGCGCAAGCAGAGCTTCGAGTTGCTGCCGGACTTTCCGACCGGCGGCATCATGGATGCCAGCGACTACCGCGACGGTCTTCGCGGTGGCAAGGTGCGGGTGCGGGCACGGATTTCGGTCGAGAAGAAGAACCTGCTGCGCATCACCGAGATCCCCTTCGGCACGACCACCGGCGCACTGATGGACTCCATTGTCGCCGCCGGTGACAAGGGGAAGATCAAGATTTCCAAGATCGAGGACAACACCGCCGAGCACGCCGACATTCTCGTCTATCTGCCGAGCGGGTCCGATGCCGAAACGACCCGCGATGCGCTGTTCGCCTTCACCGACTGCGAGATGGGCATCTCGCCCAACGGCTGCGTCATCACCGAGGGCAAGCCGAAGTTCATGGGGGTCTCGGAGATTCTCAAGGCGAGCGCCTTCCAGACCCGCGACCTGCTCGAGCAGGAACTCAAGATCCGCCTCGCCGAACTCAACGAGAAGTGGCACTTCAGCTCGCTGGAGAAGATCTTCATCGAGAACCGCATCTACCGCGACATCGAGGAATGCGAGACCTGGGAGGCGGTGATCAAGGCCATCGACGACGGTCTCAAGCCGTTCAAGAAACTGCTCAAGCGCGAGGTCACCGAGGACGACATCGTCCGGCTCACCGAGATCAGGATCAAGCGGATCTCGAAATACGACTCCTTCAAGGCCGACGAGGAGATCAACAAGCTCGAGGAGGCGATCGCCGAAACCGAGAAGAACCTCGGGCAACTGACGAAGTTCACGATCCGCTGGTTCAAGGACCTCCAGAAGCGCTACGGCAAGGGACGCGAGCGGAAGACCGAGATCGCGTCGTTCGAGCGGGTCGATCGCACACAGGTGGTGGCCGCGACCGAGACGCTCTACCTCGACGAAAAGGGCGGCTTCGCCGGCTACGGACTCAAGAAGGAGAAGCCGGTCGAGAAGTGCTCGACCATCGACGACATCATCGCCTTCACCGCCGACGGCACGATGAAGGTGGTGAAGGTGGCGGAGAAGGTGTTCGTCGGTCAGCGTCCGGTCCACGTGGCCGTCTTCCGCAAGGAGGAGGATCTGATCTACTCGATGATCTACCGCGACGGCCGCGACGGCCCCCTCCTGGCCAAGCGCTTCCGCGTCGGCGGCGTGACCCGCGACAAGGACTACGATCTCACGCCCGGCAAGAAGGGCACGCGGATCTTCTATTTTGCCGTGCACGAAACGGAGGAGGCGAGCAACGACCAGATGCTGGTCGTGCACATCAAGCCCGCGCTGCGGCTTCGCAACCTGAGCCGTCCGTTCCATTTCGGCGAGCAGGCGATCAAGGGCCGCGGCAGCCGCGGCAACATCATCACCAAACACGCCGTCGACCGAATCGTCCGTGCCCCGAAGGATTTCGAGCTGGAGGAGTAGGGGTTCCGGGAAATCGACATTCCTGTCGATCTGCACGCTGAGTCCGTTGGATGCTCGACAGGAATGTCGAGGCTGCCGAAGCAGCTCGACTCAGGGTGCCGGGCCGATGGTGCCTCCCTCGACGAATCTTGCCTTGATGGCGGTCTGACGCCGGTCGTCTTTTCCCCGGGCCACGTTGTCTGCCCACTTCACGGTTCGCCGGACCAAGGGGCGGGCGTCCCAGTGAATGTGGCTGATGGATGGCTGATACCACTCGAAGGCCGGATCGGGATCGTCGCAGACAACCGAGACTTGGCGGGGCGAGACGATCCCGCGATTGGCCAGGTGCTGAAGGGTGGCCAGACAAAGTGCCATTTCCTCGACGACCAGGGCGGTCGGAGGGGTGTGGGCGAAAAGTGAGTCGAGGAGCTTCTGGAGACTCCCCGGTGACTCGTCCCAATCCGGCAGGTTGTAGGGGCCGGTGGGGATTCCCGCCTCGTTGAGAAGAGAGAGAAACCGCCTCTCGCCCCTCCCGGGTTGCGGTTTGCGGCGCTCCTCACGGGCCAGAAGCACGATTCGCCGGTGTCCCAGCCCCACCAGCCGTTGCACCAGATGGCGGACCACGTGGGCCTTGTCGGGGCCCGCTCCGGCGATCGGCAGGTTGGCCCGGCGCCCCAGAAGGGAGAATGTGGGTTCGGGTCGCTTGGAAAACCATTCCAGAACGGGCCGCGGTCCACTCCCGACGACCCACGCGTCGGCGGACGTTTTCTGAACCAGCCTCCTCACCCGTTCGACGTCCATCCGCAGATCGGTCAGGGTATGACTTGCGAAGGTGACTTCGTGTCCGGCTTCGCGCAGCCGGTGAACCAGGTCGATGGTGTAGTGGAGTTGTTCGTCGGACCGCTGATAGAGAAGCACCCGGATCCGAAGTGAGGGAGGGTTCTGTCCAGGAACAAGAACGATTTTACGTCGGCGGCCTGCTCCCTGTGACTCCAGCAGTCCCTGTCGCTCGAGAAGACCGAGCGCGGTCTCGATGGTGCTGTTTCCCACGCCGAGTTCCTCGGCCAGCCGGGCGCTTCCGGGCAGCCATTCTCCCCACGTGCCGCGGCTCATCTTCTTCCGAAGATGATCCGCCACCTGCTCGGCAGCGTTGCGCACCCTGAATTCCTGCATCGCGACAAGACCACCCCAGATGGGGGGGAGACGTCGAGAGTTATTGGCCTTTGAAAATTCGGGAGGCCCAATCAGCCTGAGAGGAGCCTTCAGGAAGCAATTGAACCCACTGGCCAGCGATGAAGATTGGATTCTCTGCCATGTGGCTCGTATGGATTGGCCTCATCGGCAATCTCAGAGCCGTCCCGCCCCAACCGCTCGGGGAATTCCGGAACGATCCGGCCCTTGAGCAGGAATTCATGGACTGGGGATTAGGCATGTTCATCCACTGGAGCGTGGATGTGGAACTCGGCAGCGTGATCTCCCATGGCATGGTCGGCGCCTCGCAGGACTACCTCGAGCGCTACATCGAGGAGTTGCCGAAATACTTCAACCCGCAGGAATACGATCCGGACGCCTGGGCCAAGCTGGCCAGGTTGGCCGGTGCGAAATACATGGTGCTGACCGCCAAGCATCACAACGGTTTCTGCCTGTGGCCGACGAAAACGACCGATTTTTCGGTCGCCAATACGCCCTATGGCAAGGACCTCATCAAACCCTACGTCGAGGCCTGCCGCCGCCATGGGCTCAAGGTCGGGCTCTACTTTTCCCCGGAGGATTTCCTCTTTCTCCACCGCCAGGGCCACGAGGTCCGGCGCAAGGACACCTATTCCCACATCTCCAACAATCCCAAGCTGCTGGCCCACGATGAAGCCCAGATCCGCGAGCTCTTCGGCGGGGCCTACGGCAAGATCGACGTCGCCTTCCTCGATTCCTACGACCATGCCGCCATCCGCGACCTGATCCATCAGTTGCAGCCCGACTGCCTGGTCACCCGCGGCGAGATGAAGACCCCCGAGCAGAAGATCCCCGATGCCCCGCTGCCTGGCCCGTGGGAGTCCTGCTTCACCCTCGGGACCCAGTGGCAGTTCAAGCCGACCAACGAGGATTACAAGTCCGGCGGGAAGCTTATCGAGATGCTCATCGACGTCCGCGCCAAGGGCGGCAACCTGCTGATCAACATGGGGCCCGAGCCCAGCGGGCGCATCCCCTTCGAGCAGGAACGCACGTTCCGCGAACTGGCCCTGTGGATGTTCATCAACCGCGAAGCCATCCACGACATTCGTCCGGCTCCGGTCGCCAGGGAAGGCGAGCTGTGGTTCACCCGCGACAAGGACGATCCGTCGACGGTCTATGTGTTCGTCCCCCAGGGTGACACCCATTGGGCGCTCGGCGAGCGGCGCGAGTTCACCCTGAAGTCGCTGGAGGCGGGGCCCGGGGCCGCAATCTCGGTGCTCGGCCAGAGCGGCAAGACCGTTGAATACCAGCCGGATGCGGATGCCGCCGCCCGACTGCGCCAGACCGACGAAGGGCTCGAAATCTCGGTCGTCCGCGCCCAGCGGATCTACAACGACAAGACCTGGCCGAATCCGATCGTGGTCCGCCTGAAAGGCGTCACCTTCAACCCGAATCATCTTTCCCAATAGCCATGAAACGAAACCACTTTTTCATCCTCATCGCCGCCTTCGCGGCATTCTTGCTTGCGGCTCCTCCGGCCCATGCCGGCAAGCGGCTCGCCAAGGAATCCATCTATTTCAACGGCAAGGACTTCACCGGGGGGCAGATCATCGTGCCCGAACCCGACTTGATGGACGCCAAACGCTGGGTCGTGGTCGATGCGCATGGCGTCGGGGGACCCAGTGCGAAGAACGGCAACAAATTGCTGGGTTACGGATACGTGCCAACCGACAAGGTGATCGTTTTGGTGCCGAAGTTCGAAGAGGGCTATCACATGGCAGATGATGCCGCCTGCAAGGAGCTGATCACACGCTTCGAGTGGATCAAGGAGCGCCACAAGGTCCACGACAAGATGTTCCTGCACGGGTTTTCGGGAGGGGCGCAATTCGTCCACCGCTTCGCCTTCAAGCACCCCGAACTGGTGGTCGGCGTCTCGGCCCACTCGGCCGGATCCTGGTCAGGAGTCGAGGGCTGGGGTGAGATCAACGACAAGGCCAAGGACATTCCCTTCTTCCTGACCTGCGGGGATAATGACAGGCAGAAAGCCTTCAACGGCACGGCCCCCTACAGCCGCATCGAGTGGATGAAGAATTTCGCCGCACAGCTCAAGGAGCGCGGTTTCAACGTCCGCACCCACACTTGGCCCGGGCGTGGCCACATGCCTCCTCCCCGCGAGGCCGCGGCACCGATGGTTCGGGAGTTCTTCCTGTTTGCGACCGAGGGCGCGGTGCCGCAAAACCAGCCGGGAAATTCCTGACAGTTTGTCGGAATCGGTCGGCGGTCTCCAGTGGAATGAAACACGAGTTCAGGAACGCCCCGGTTTTCCGGCAGTCATGGCGCCGATTCATCGGCAGGCATGACGTAGCTGCAGTCTTTCTTGTGATGCACGGGTGAGAGCGGTGTGATGCCCTGGCTGGCGAGCTCTTCAAGCGTCGTCGGCCAGGCGGGACGCGGAGCGGCCTTTCCCTTGAAGGCCAGCAGCCGGGGCCCGTAGCCGATGACGAAAGGTTTGCCGGGTTCCGGTCCGCCCGGCAAGCGCTTGCAGCGGCGGTCTTCCCCATAGAGCCCGCCGAGATAATCGAACTCGATCTCGGACACGGGGCGGGTGGTGGTGCACCAGCCGTCGCGGATTTCCAGGGCCACCGCTTCGCCCCCACCGGAACGGGCGGTCACGCCGTCGGCCCAATGCGGCAGACGAACCCGCAAAACCCTGGAGGGCTGGCCGGTGAGCGACAGGCGCTGGCGGATGACCGTCCCGGGTTCGGGGCCGTCCTTCAGGACGGAAGTCACGGTGCCGGACGGATCCTCGACCGTGAAATCGAGCACCAGTGGCACCGTCAGCACCTCGTCGGCCCGCATGAGCAGGTGCCGACGCAACTCGATGAAGCCCAATTCGCCGTGGTAGGTGCAGCACCAGGTCGATTCGAGATTGCTCTTTCCCAGGCCGGTCACGCCTTCGTCGTCGGCAAGCGCGCCGCGATGGCCGAAACCGCCCTGCGAAGACTGGTTCTGGAGATAATGGTTCTGCAGCGTGCGCTCGGCCATCGCCCAGTAGCGCGTCTTGCCGGTGATCCGTCCCAGCGCCAGATTCAGACGCAGCCAGTCGGCGAGCGCACAACCTTCGTCGCAGAGTCGGCGTTTGTACGAGACCCGGCATTTTTCGAGGATGCCGCCGGCCGGGTTGATGTAGCCGTCCCGCACCAACTCTTCCCAGCGCTTCTCGACCCGGTCGAGGTACGAGGCGTCGTGGGTTTCCTCGTAGAGATCCAGCAGCGCGACCTGGCAGCACAGCATGCCGTGCGCGTGATCGATCGGGATGGTGTCGAAGCGCTGGTAGAATTCGGCGATCGTTTTGGCCCCTTCGAGATACTTCGCTTCACCCGTCGTCCGGCTCAGCCGCACCAGGCCCTCCATGACCGGGAACCAGCAGGTGACATAGCCGGCCGCATACGAGCCGCTACGTTCGTATTCCTTCATGCGCTCTGGATTTGTGAAGCGCGGCAGGACGGAGAGGTAGAAGTCGCCAAGTTTCACGGCGCTCCGGGCCGTGGCCGCCTCCTCGGGAAAGGCGCGCATCACCTCGACCAGACCGCAGAGCATGCGGGCATTCCCCCACAAGGCGGGCAGGACCACCTTCATGGCGGGCGAGTCCTTGTCCTTGGCGTCGAGCGGTTGCTGCCAATCGATCTCCCCCGAGGCGCAAAAGTAGCCACCGGGCCGTTGATGTTCCGGCACCTCGGCCAAAAGGTCCTTGAAGGCGGGATGCACGGCAGGGTCGCCCGTCGAGTTCAGCGCCATGATTTCGAGGAAACGGCCGGAGATGTCGCCGGAGTATTGCTTGTAAGGGCGGCACAGCGGATGGCGGTAAACGTCGTCAAACTCCGAAACCTTCTCGCCGGTGAGGTCGGCCCGCAGCCAGGGCAGCGAATCGAAGGGCGCGCTCTGGAATCGTGCGGATGCGGCGGCGGCCGCCTTGCCGACTTCGCCTCCCAGGGTGACCTTCGCGGCATCCCTGCCGGTGGTCGCCTCAGCGCATAGACCCAACACGCAGAGGACTTTCGTGAGCCACACCAGGGTCGAGCCCCGCGAGGTGAAAGAAGCAGACGGTTGGCGTTTCATTTTCTGAGCAGTGGAATGAGCGGGAGGGTTTGGAGGAAGGATCGAATGTCGGCGTCATTTTCCCGGGGTCCACGGGACGACATCGTCCGGAAGTTCGAGCACCTGCTTCTGGGCCAGCAGGCGGGGCTTGAGTTTGTCATAAGAAAGATCCTGAACAGCGATGCCGCTCCTGGCAGCCAGGGCCGCGGCAATCCCCGAACTTTGGCCGATGACCATCCACGCCCCCTCGATGCGCAGCGACGACATCGCGACATGGGTTGAGGACAGCGCCACCGGCACCAGCAGGTTGTCGCACTCCGCGGGCTTGGGCAGGATCGAGCGGTAGGGGACGTGGTAGGGATAGCCCTGCCGCACGTCCTTCTTCTGGATCACCGGGAAGATGGTGCCCTCGTTGACCACCGTCCCGTCCTTGCGGGCGATGCGGCGGCAGTCGTGGGAGTCGATGGGAAAGGACGAGATCGCGATCGCGTCGGGTTTGGTGGGTTCCTTGAGGATGTCCTTTTCGGAGATCATGTGGAGGCCTTCGAGGCGGCGGCTTTCCCGCACGTAGAGCTGCGGCGGGAAATGGCCGGAGTCGACGAACTCGTCCTTGCACAAGCCCCATTTTTGCTGGGCTTTGCGGCTCTGGGCGCTGAAGACGGGATCGGTTCTGAGGAAGTGGAGGAATTCGAGCGTGTACTCCTTGTGCGCCTCGAAGATCGCCGCACGACCCGCCTCGTCCGCCTCGGCCCATCCCGCGTTGCCGCCGACCAGGCCCAGCGAGAACTGCGCGCCGATCGCGTTGTTTCCATCGTACTTCTTGTTGGGCACCTTGTAGCTGTCGAAACGGACCGCTTTCTCAGCGGTCTTCTGCCCCCGCTTTTCGCCCATCTTTTCCACCAGCGCACGGACGTAGCGCCGGATCACCTCGAAGCGGGCCGGGTCGTAGTTCGCGGGTTGGGGAATCTCGACCCGGTTGGCGGGCTCTTTGGTGAGGGAAAGCCGGAAGCTGTAGGTCATGATCGTCTGGTCGCCGGCCTCCGGCTCGCCGTCCCCGGTGTGGGTGATCAGCGGCAGCGGCTGGCCATTGGCATCGAAACCGTCGATCTCCATCACCCGCTTGGTGTATTGCTTTCCGGCCAGTGTCTCGCCGAATTCCCCACGGCCCTCGCGCCCGATCCGCCAGCTCACGCCCGCTGCCGCCATCAGGTCGCCCTCGTATGAGCCATCGATGAAGACCCTGGCCTTGAAACTACCCTGTTTGGTGACCAGACGCGTGATTCGTGGCCCGCTCTTCTCGACCGATTGGAGATATCGCCCGGTGAGCAAGCGGACGCCGGCTTCGTCCAGCATCGCCAACGTCACGCGACTGGCCACGTGCGGTTCGTACGACCACTCGCTCTGGTCCTTCACCCGCACGTCGTAGGGCAACTCAATGCCGCGGCTTTCGTAGTCCTGCTGGATGCGCAGATGCCATTCGTGAAACAGGCCCATCAGGGTCCCGCGGCACATCTGGTTCGAGTCGCTGAAGCTCAGCCCGCCGGTGTTCATCCCGCCCACATGCTGGGTCGGTTCCAGCAGAATGACCGAGGCACCCTCACGGGCCGCGCCGATCGCCGCGCAGAATCCTCCGGGGGTGGAACCATACACCACCACGTCGGCCTGCGTGGCTTCCTCAGCTTGGCCGGGAAGCAGGGACGCGAGAACCGCGCCGATCAAGGTGAGGCGAAACAGATGTGCGCGCATGGTGGCCAATACAGGGCGTGATGGGTCGGCTTATCTTGTTCCACGTGCGATCGAACCCCTCACCGACCTTCGGAATTCGGAATTTGCGTCGATCCGCGGGCGCGGGAAATCAATGATGAATGTCCTGCCATCTGCCGGAAGCAGCCTCTCCGGATTTTGGATTATCGATTGAAAAACAAAGGCTTGAGTGCGCCGGTCGGCTGCCTGACGGCGGATGGAATCCGGGAAACGGGCACCTGGACGGACCACCCCGGATCAGGGATGGTCGCTGGAGAGAGTTTTCTAGGCGAGCGGGGTCCAGGTGACGGATCATGCATGCGCTCCATCGAAAGAGTCATCTGAACGCCATGTACATCCCTCGATTTCTCTTCCTCATCTCGGGTCTTGCCGTGTTCGGCACCGGCCCGGCTTCCGCGGACGCCCTGATCTACGAACCCTTTGCAGACAGCGATTCGACGCTTGCCGACAACGCTTCCGGGACTGGGCTCAGTGGGACTTGGGTAGCATCGACCATGACGGTCGACGCTCCCACGCTCAGCTACGGGACCCTGGACTCCTCTGGAAATAA